>JACQVU010000468.1 GCA_016209585.1 Planctomycetota bacterium | reverse complement strand
CTACCTGACCCGCGACATGAGCGTGCCGCTCTTCGACGACCTGAAAGTGCTGGATCAGCGCGACGGCACGTTCCGCTACGAGCGCAACGCGCTCGACTCCAACAAGAGCGGCGCGGAACACAAGTATCCGGAAGAGAAAAAGGGGCCGGAAGTCACCGCCGGACCGGGCGACCAGAAGGCTCCACAACCGAAGCCGCCCGAACCCTCGCCGGAAGAGAAGCGGCAACAGGGCGCCTTCTCGGCCGTGCTCGACTTCCTTCGCAAGATGTTCAAAGACGACAAGTTAACGTTGCGCTACACCGTCAACTTCCCCGACGCCGTCGTCGAGTCCGCCGACGCCACCGACCACCAGGGCAAGCGCGCCCGGTGGAACTTCACCTTCGACGACCGCAAGACCCGCGCCGCGCGGGCCTCGCGCATGACCGCGCTCTACGGCAGGAAACCCGCGACCTCGCCGGCCCCGCCCACCTCCACGCCCGCGCCGGAGGGCACGGGCCAGAAACCGCGCGAGGTCCGCGCGCCATGACCGCGGCCGGCGGACCCGAAATCCTCCGGCGTTGCGCGCGGCTGGTCGATCAACATCTCGAACGCGCGCTCCCCTCGGGTGACGCCCCACCCGCGAACCTGCACGCCGCCATGCGCTACTCGCTCTTCGCGGGCGGCAAGCGGTTACGGCCCGCGCTGGTGATGCTGGGCGCTGAGAGCGTGGGTGGCTCGGCGGAGGCCGCGTTGCCCACGGCGGCGGCGTTCGAGATGATCCACACCTACTCGCTCATCCATGACGATCTCCCGGCGATGGACAACGACGATCTCCGTCGCGGCCGGCCGACCAACCACACCGTGTACGGCGAAGCGGTGGCCATTCTCGCCGGCGACGCGCTGCTCACGCTGGCGTTCGAGCACGTCGCCGCGCGCCAGCAGCCGGCCGAGACGGCGACCGAAGTGCTCCGATTGATGGCGGGCGCCGCCGGGGCGGGGGGCATGGTCGGCGGGCAGGCGCTCGACCTGGAGGCCCAGGGGCGGCCGGCCGACCGGCCGGCGGTGGAGGCGATCCATGCGCGCAAGACCGCCGCCCTCATCCGCGCGGCGGTGGTGTGCGGGGCGGTGGTCGCCGGCGCTCCTCCTCCCGCCCGCGCCGCCCTTTCGCGGTACGGCGAGCGCCTGGGGCTGGCCTTTCAGATTGTAGACGACATCCTCGACGTCACGTCCACGCCCGAAGCCCTGGGCAAGACGCCCGGGAAGGACGCCGGCGCCCGCAAGGCCACCTACCCCGCCGCCGTGGGGCTTGACCAGTCGTGGGAAGCCGCCCGCGCGCTGGCAAGGGAGGCCGGCGGCGCGCTCGCCGGCGCCGTTCCCCACCCGCGCGACCTCGTGGCGCTCGCGGAGTTCGTCGTGGCCCGCGAGCACTGACCGACGCCGCGCGGACGGCTTCGACCCGGAACGTTTCCCATGCCTGACTTTCCTCGCCTCCTGAAACTCCGCCAGATCGCGGCCGCGCTGGCCGTCTACGTCGCGGGGATCGTGGCGTTGCTGAATCTGCCGCCAGCCGGCCCCGCCGCCCGGCCGCTGGGGCGCATGGAGGCGGCCTACTACGCGCTCGGCCTCTTCCTGGGCATGGAGAATCCCGTCGGCTTCCCCTCGTCGGGGCCGGAGTGGGCCGTCTGGCTGGGCCGCGCCGCCTATTTCGGCGCGCCGCTGGTGCTGGCGTGGGCGGTGCTGGAGGGCGTCTTCGGCGTCACCCGCGCGCTGGCCCGCACCGTCATGGCCTCCCCCGACCGGCGCGTGGCCCGCATGCGCGGCCACGTCATCGTCTGCGGCCTGGGGAAACTTGGCAACATGATCGTCCGCCTGCTCGCCGAACGCGCCGCGCGCGCCGGCCGGCGGCCCGACATCGTGGTGATCGAGAAGGAGGAGGAAAACCCTTACATCCCCCAGGTTGACCGGCTCGGCGTGCCCGTCATCGTGGGCGACCAGGCCATGCGCGATGTCCTCATCCGCGCCGGCGCCCGCCACGCCCGTAAGATCATCGCCGCCGCCGGCGACGACATCGCCAACCTCGACGCCGGCCACGTCGCCCGCGCCGCCGCCCGTGAGGCTGGGCGCGACCTGGCCGCCTTCTGCCAGGTGACCGACCTGGAACTGCGCCGCCTGGTGCACGAAACGAAGGAGATCGCCGTGACCCCCTTCAACAGTTACCAGGTGGCGGTGGAGAACCTCGTCACCCGCACCATCGATCCGGCCGCGGCCGGCGCGCGGCGCCCGACGTTCATCCTGGCGGGCATCGGCCGCTTCGGCCGCGCGCTGATTGAGAAACTGATCCGCCGGCACCAGGACCGCGATCTCTCCATCCTGCTGGTGGACCGCCGCGGCGAACACATCGAGAAAGTGGTGCGCGGCACGCTGCCCGGCGCTGACCAGTTCGTCAAGAAGGTCTATTCGGCCGAGATCGCCGATCCCTACACCTGGCGCACCATCCGCGACCACCACGATCTCTCCGAGGCGGTCGTCGTGCTCTGCACCGACAACGACATCGACAACATCAATACGGCGCTCATGATCGAGAACCAGATCGGCCGCGACATCGTGGTCGTCTCCCGCATGTTCCGAAACGTCGCCTTCATGGAGAACCGTGCCGGCACCTTCAAGGTGGCCGTCCTCAGCCGCCTCATCCAGGAAGGCATTCTCGAAGCCGTCGGCGAGCCGGGAGCGGTCGGCGAGCGGCTGACCTCCACCGGGGGCGGAAACGAGTAAGCCCCATTCCTGGCTGAACGATCTATTTCCCGCTCGACTCAGGCGCTCGCGGCTGTAAAATACACAGAGGGCACAAAGCGACTGGAATGAAACGCCCTCCGGTGAGGTGAAGGGCGGACGGAACGTCATTTTCTGGCCTCGCGTGGCCGGGACAAACATGACCACAGTTGCGATTCGCCATTCGGCGCTTGGAGTGTCGCGCGCGAAACTCACCTACGACGACTACGTCGAGTTGTCGCGCGACCGCCGCTGCGAGTTGCTCGACGGAGAACTGATCATGCCCCCAGCCCCGGGAACGCCGCATCAGAGGACGTCGATCGGCTGGTTCGTGAAACTCCATCTCTTCGTGAAGCGCGGGAAACCTGGAACCGTTTTCATCGCGCCCTACGACGTGGTTCTGTCGCGTCACACCACCGTGCAGCCCGACCTTCTGTTCATCTCGAAGGAACGCGAGTCGATCATCACGGAGGCCAACGTTCAGGGCGCGCCCGACTGGGTGGCGGAGATCGTCTCGCCCGACAGCGTGGAGCGCGACCGGGTCATGAAGAAACGGCTCTACGCCCGACACGGCGTCCGCGAATACTGGATCATCGACCCCGCCGCCCGCTCGATCGACGTCTACCTCCTTGAGAAGGGGGCTTACCGCTTGGCGCAGCGCGTCGAAGGCAAGGGAAAGGTGACCAGCACGGTGATTTCCGGCTTCTGCGTGAGCGTCCAGGCCATGTTGCCTCCCGCTCGCAAGGCGGGGACAGTGTGAACGGCGGGAGAACGCGAAAGGTGGGAAGCAAGCGCGGGCGGAAAGGTGGGAAAGAAGAGGAGTTGCTGCCGTGACACGGGACGAGAACCTCGACCAGTTTTCTCCCAAGGCGTCGGGCGCCTTTCCGCGCCCGCATGGCTTGGTCTCAACACACCCTTCCCTTCCTTCGTGCCTTTCCAGCCCTTCACGCCTTTCCCGCTGTTTTCGCGTCGCGGCGCTGGTCCTGATGTCGTTTCTGGCGATCGACGTCGCTCACTCCGTCGACACCACGCCGCTGAAGATCAACTTCCAGGGGCGGCTCACCGACGCGGCGGGCGTTCCGGTGAACGGCCAAAAGAACCTGATCTTTCGCTTCTACACGGCCTCGGTCGGGGGAACGCTTCTTTACGCCGAGTCTCGAAGCGACGCCACCGGCAACCCCCTTACCGTCACCCAGGGCAACTACGCGGTGGAGTTGGGCGGGGGCGTGCGCATCACCCCGAACGGCGCGCCCGGTGATCCCGGTGGCGAGGAGGCGAGTTTCGCCGCCATGTTCGCCGGCAACACCGACGTGTGGCTGGAGGTGCAGGTCTCCGGCGAGGCGGCCATGTCCCCGCGCATTCGCGTGCTCGCCGCCGGCTATGCCGTCAATGCCGACCTGCTCGATGGTCAGGACGGCGTCTATTATCTCAATTCCAGCAACCAGAGCGCGGGGACGCTGCCCGTCGCGCGGCTTCCTTTGGACGGGTATGCCTCCACCTACGTGAACACCACGGGCGACACCATGACCGGCGCGCTGCAGATCGACGGGAGCGGCGTGGGGCTGAAGTTGAACGCGGCGGCCGACGGCAGCGTGGACTTGAACTTCCAAAGCGCCGAGACCGGGACGGCGCACTGGGCGTTTTCCAAGCGTGGCGTCGGGGAGAGTCACGTGTTGAGCCTTTACAAGGACGGGGGCGGGACGCCCGTGACCACCTGGACGAAGGCCGGATACGTTCTGACGCCCTACCGGCCCGCGTTCGCCGTCCGCATCACGTCGCAGTTCGTCGGCCCCACGGGGGTGGTTCCGTTCGACACGGAGGATGCTGACGTGGGGAACAACTTCAGCACCACGACCTATCAGTTCACCGCGCCGGTCGCCGGCGCGTACTGGTTCTCATTCCAGGGGATCAAATACGATGGCGTCACGACCAGCGTGGCGCGCGTCAATTTCCGCGTCAATGGCGTCCAGGTGAACCCCCAGGCGCGAGCCTCCGAGGGCGCGAACTACGGGGATCCGGCCATCTCCCGCGTCATCGTGCTGAACGCCGGCGACACCGTCGACTGCTACTCAAGCGGAAGCACCGGGTGGTACACGCAGTACACCTACTTCAGTGGGTTTCTCATCGGCTGAATCACCGTTCACCGTTCTTCGGACTCGTTCGAAAAGTCATGGCCACAACCGCTCTTCACCGTTCAGCGCTCGGCATCTCGCGCGCGAAACTCACCTATGACGACTACGTCGAGATGTCGCGCGATCGCCGCTGCGAGTTGCTCGACGGAGAACTGATCATGCCCCCAGCCCCGGGAACGCCGCATCAGGGAACTTCGATGGACTGCGGCGAAAAACTCAACCGTTTCGTGAAGCGCAAGAAACTGGGGACGGTCTTCGCGGCACCGACCGACGTTGTGCTGTCGCCACACACCACCGTGCAGCCCGACCTGTTGTTCATCTCGAAGGCACGCGAGGCCATCATCACGGAGGCCAACGTCCAGGGCGCGCCCGACTGGGTGGCGGAGATCATCTCGCCCGACAGCGTGGAGCGCGACCGGGTGATCAAGAAACGGCTCTACGCCCGCCACGGCGTGAAGGAATACTGGATCATCGACCCGGCTGCCCGCTCGATCGACGTCTACCTTCTGGAGAAGGGAATGTACCGTCTGGCGCAGCGCGTCGAAGGCAAGGGAAAGGTGACCAGCACGGTGATCACGGGGTTCAGCGTCACCGTCCAGTCGATGCTGGCCCCGATTCGCAAGGGTGGATCGTGAGCGCACTGAACAGGGGTCGGGGAAAGAGGAACGCAATGAGCCCGAAGACGAACACCCTGGCGTGGAGCGTGCGCGGCGCGGCGATCGTCGTCGCCTTCGTGTTGTCGGCGGCGACCGGATGGTCCGTCGACACCACGCCGCTGAAGATCAACTTCCAGGGGCGCTTGACGGACGCCTCCGGCAACCCCGTCAACGGCGCGCGCGACGTCTACTTCCGCTACTACGACGCGGCCACGGGCGGCGCTCTGCTCTACGCCGAAGCGCGGACCGCTGGCACCGGCAATCCGGTGGCGGTGACGCTGGGGAACTACGCCGTGGAACTGGGCGGGGGCACGCGGTTCGACGGGACGGAGGCGGACTTCAAATCGGTGATCGCGAACCATTCCACCGTCTGGCTGGAGTTGCAGGTGGTGTTCGAGGCGGTGATGACGCCCCGCATCCGCATCCTGGCCGCTGGCTACGCCATGAACGCCGACCTGCTCGACGGCCTGGATTCCACCGACTACGTGAAGAAATCGGGCGACACCATGACCGGCGCGCTGACCGTCAGCGGAGCGCTCACGGTGTCCGGCGCGTTGACGGCTAACGGGGCGTTCAGTTACGGGGGCGCGGGCACGCGGACGGAGTCGAAGGCCGACGCCGGCGCGATGGGCGGTCAGAGCGGCTTTTACGAGACCTCTGTGCCGGCGCCGGCCGCGGACTGGCCCACCGGCGCGTCAGGGTGGTGGCACCTTCTTGACGTTCGCCACTCGAACACCACGAACAACTTCTCGATGCAGTTCGCCGGCAGTTTCTTCGATCAGGATCTGTATTTCCGCAAGACCAACAACAGCGCGACGACGTCATGGCAGCAGGTTCAGATGGTGGGAACGCCGGGAACGGTGGCGAACGTTGTGACGGCGCAGAGCCGGACGATCACTACTTACGCTGTCCCCGCCACCAGCGCGGGCGTCGCCATCACGCCGTTGAACTTGGTGATCACCCCGAAAAAGGCCGGAAACAAGGTCATCCTGGACTGGATCGTGAACGGCGAAATGACGGAGAATTTTGTGTACATCGTCTATCGGAACGGCGCGATGCTGGCCAATTCAGTGGACGGCTCCGACAACCTGTGGTCGGGCATCGTGGCGCAACCGTACGAGCCCGACCATAACAGCACGCCCGAAAACGCCGTGGTGAAGATCATTGACGAGAGTTCTCTCGGGGTGGCGACCACCTACGAGATCCGTGCGCGCGGGTACGCCGCCGGCACGCTCTACTTCAATCGTACCACGGGCAGTACTGGCTCCAATTCATACGAGACCTCGTTGTCCACCGGCGTCGCCACGGAGATTTGGCAGTAATCACCGAGCGATGAGAAGCGTCTCATGAGCAACTCGTCACCTCTTCATCAGTGGCTCTGCCGCGCCGCAACCTTGGCCGCGGTGCTCGCCGCGGCGGTCATCTCGTCCGACACGGCCTTTTCGGTCGACACCACGCCGCAGAAGATCAACTTCCAGGGGCGGCTCACCGACGCCTCGGGGAACCCGGCGAGCGGCGCGAAAGACATCATCTTCCGGTACTACTCCGCCTCCAGCGGGGGGACGCTGCTCTACGCGGAATCGCGCAGCGCGGCCGGGGCGAACCCGGTGACCGTGACGCAGGGCAACTACGCCGTGGAACTGGGCGGGGGGACGCTGGTGTCGGGCGAAAGCCCCCTCTATTCCGACTTGAAGTCCGCGATCAAGAACAACGCCGCGGTCTGGCTTGAGGTGAACGTGATCGGCGAGGCCGTCATGACCCCCCGCATCCACGTGCTGGCGGCGGCGTACGCCATCGACGCCGAGTTTCTCGACGGGCAGGACGGAACCTACTACCTGGACTCCAGCAACCAGAACGCGGGGTCGCTGCCGGTCGCCCGCCTGCCGTCGGACGGCTATGGGTCCACCTACGTGAACGCCACGGGTGACACGATGTCGGGCGCGTTGACGGTGGCGGGGACCATTCAATCGACGAGCGGGGGGGTCAAGTTCCCCGACGGCTCCACCCAGTTGTTCTCAGGCAAGGTGATCAACATGACGGTGTACCAGAACTCCACGCGGACCGGAATGTCGTCGCCCGGCTCGGTGATGGCGTCGTTCACGGTCGACAAGAAGTCGTCCACCAGCAAGATGCTCTGCCAGTCGGTCATCTCGGGCTACAGTAGCTACAGTGGCGGCTCTGGCCAGCGCTGGCAGTACGGAGCGGGGGCGGCGGTGGACGCCCAGAGCACAACCTACATTCCCTCGTACGGCGTCGGGGCGCCGTCGCTGGCGGTCATTGCAGGCCATACGACCACGGGGCCGCAGACCATGCAGTTTTCGATCACCGGGCCGTACCACCCGTTCGCCGTGTGGAATCCGAACTCGGCGGACTACGCGGGGTACACGGTGCAGACCATGTCGGTCTGGGTGGTGTGGGAGGTTGAACCCTGACGGGCGCCGGGCGAGATCGGCGCGGGCGTGGGTGAAGTGGAGGCCGTGTTCATGGCGCATTCTGACAACGACCCCGGCTCCTGGCCCTTTTTGAGCGTGGCGGCGTGCGCCGTGGCGCTGGCGTTGCTAGTCGCCGTGGGCTCCGATACTTCCTGGGCGGTCGACACCACGCCGCTGAAGATCAACTTCCAGGGGCGGCTCACCGATGCGTCGGGAAACCCGGCGACCGGCACGAAAGACATGCTGTTCAAGTACTTCAGCGTCGCCACGGGCGGCACGGCGCTGTACGAGGAGTCGCGAACGGCATCGAACAACAACGCCGTCACGGTGACCCAGGGCAACTACGCCGTGGAACTGGGCGGGGGCACGCGCTACGCCGGCTCGGAGCCGGACTTCAAAACCCTCTTCAAGAACAACGCCGCCGTCTGGCTGGAGGTGCAGGTGGTGGGCGACGCGGCGATGACGCCGCGCATCCGGGTGCTCGCGGCCGGCTTCGCGATCAACGCCGACCTGCTGGACGGGTACGATTCGTCCGATCTGGTGAAGAAGGCCGGCGACAGCATGACGGGCGCGCTCACCGTGGCGGGCACCATGCGTTCGACCTCCGGCGGCGTGCAGTTCCCCGACAACTCCGTCCAGCAGTTTTCGGGGAAGGTCATCAACATGATCTATCGAGAGGACGCCACGCGCGTCGTGCTCTCCGCGGCGGCCTCCATCCAGATGGAGTCGTTCACCGTGGACAAGAAGTCGTCCACCAGCAACCTCGTCATCCAGGGCACCATCTGCGGCTTCGGGGATTACTCCGGATCGATGAACGGGGGGTGGAAATACGGATCGGGAACGGAGATCGTGGCGCAGAACCTCATGTACTCCGCGTCCAGCAGCCTGCACGGCCGGGTGTACCCGACGACGGTGGTCATCGCCGGCCACACGACGACCGGGCCGCAGACGCTCGTGTTCCGCTATTTCAGCCAGGACGCCAGCGGCGGCAACAAGCCGTTCATGGTGTATAACCCCAACAGCAGCGACGACGCTCGCCTGGGCCAGACGCGCTCCATCTACGTCATCTGGGAGGTGGAGCCATGAGCCTTCCCGGGACGCCGGCGACGGGGTTGGCCGGGCGAACCCGGTGGGCCGCCGCGCTGGCGCTGGCCGCGGTCTGCCTGTTGCTCTCCGACGTGGCCTGGTCCGTCGACACCACGCCGCTGCTCATCAACTACCAGGGGCGGCTGACGGACTCCTCCGGCGCTCCGATCAACGGCAACCGCGACGTCTACTTCCGGTACTACGACGCTTCCACCGCCGGCAACCTTTTGTACGCCGAGTCGCGGACCTTCGCCAACGGGAACCCGGTGGTGGTGACGCTGGGGAACTACGCCGTGGCGCTCGGCGGCGGAACGCGCGTGGCCCCGCCCAACGACGGCTCCGCGGCCAACTTCAAGAGCATGTTCGCGGCCAGCGCGGTGGTCTGGTTGGAGATTGAGGTCTCCACCGACGGCGCGGCGATGACGCCGCGCATCCGGGTGCTCGCGGCCGGCTTCGCGATCAACGCCGACCTGCTGGACGGGTACGATTCGTCCGATCTGGTGAAGAAGGCCGGCGACACCATGACCGGCGCGCTCAACCTGCCTTCCAACGGCTTGGCGGTGGGAACGAGCCAACTGGTGGTCTCCGGTGGGAACGTGGGCATCGGCACGCTCGCCCCCGCGCAGCCGCTTTCCGTGGCTGGCACCATCCAGTCGACCAGCGGCGGGTTCAAGTTCCCCGACGGGTCGGTCCAGACGGCCGCGGCGGCGGGGAAGGTCATCGGCGTGACCTATCAGGAAAACAGCACCCGCGCCACGATGTCAGCGGTCGCGTCGATCACCATGGAGTCGTTCACGGTGAACAAGAAGTCGCCCACGAGTCTTCTCATCATCCAGGGGACGGTGTGCGGATTCACGGCGGTGAATGCCGCCATGTGTTCGGGGTGGAAGTATGGGTCCGGCGCTGAAGTGGTGAGCCAGACCATGATCTATGGCGGCGGCACGTCGTACACCCAGGTCTTCCCCACCACCGCCGTCATCGCCGGGCACACGACCACCGGCCCGCAGACGCTGGTGTTCCGCTTTTTCACGCAGGATTCCACGGCCGGCACCGTGCCCTTCACGCGGTATAACCCGAACGCTTCCGACGACGCCCGGCTTGGACAGACGAAATCGGTGTACATCGTGTGGGAGGTGGAGCCCTGATCCCGCGGGGCGCGCGGGATCCGGGGCGAGCACCGACGACAGCGTGCGAATGGTGATCAATCCGAATTCGAACCAGTCGGCGAACTACCAGCAGTCCATGAGCACCTTCATGCTCACGGAGTTCTTCGAGGGGCCGTGACGCCGGGGAGCATGGCATGCCCGCTTTGAACATCACCTCGCGCGGAACCAGGGTACACATCGTCATGGTGCTCCTCGCCGCTTCGCTGCTCCTGGCCGACTCCGCCTGGTCCGTCGACTCCACCCCCCTCAAGATCAACTTCCAGGGCCGCTTGACGGACTCGACCGGCGCGCCGGTGAACGGTTCGCGGGAGATGAACTTCCGCTATTACGACGCAGCCACGAACGGAAACCTCCTGTACGCGGAAGCGCGTGGCGGGGGCAATCCCGTCACCGTGACGCTTGGAAACTACGCGGTGGAACTCGGCGCCGCAACCTGGTTCGGCGGCAGCAAGGCGAACTTCTCCGACAGCGGCGGTGAATGGCCGTACGGTGGCCTGGCGTGGACCGTGATCGTCGGCGGGTAGCGCCTGCCGGAAAGGCACGGCGTTCCGGTGCGCGTTTCCGCCTGTGTTTTATGGTAGAATAGTGTTACTTGGAAGAATGTGTCGACGCGCATAGGCTTGCCATGGTGACGAAACTTGCCGTTCCAGAGATCGACGCCGAGGTCGAGTACCCCGAGAGCGACGGTGAACCCTTGGGTGAAACGGACATCCACGCCCGCGCGACGGTGGAGATTTTCGACGCGCTGCGTCTCTGGTTCGATGCCGAGCCGACGACGTACGTGGCGATGGACAATTTCGTGTACTACGTTCCGGGCGACAACACGAAGTCCGTGTCGCCGGACGTGTACGTGGTGAAGGGGGTGGGGAACCACGCGCGGCGGGTGTACAAGACGTG
>JACQVU010000449.1 GCA_016209585.1 Planctomycetota bacterium | reverse complement strand
GCGCCGGTTCCGCGCGATCCACCCCGCCCGGGTCATCGACTGCCCGCTGATGAGGCTGACAGCGCAACCGGCTCGGCGAAGTCGAGCTTGGGCGCGGATCAATCCGCGCCCCCCGTCCGGTCGAGGATTGAATCCCACAGGCCGGGATGCTAGAAAATAGTGAGAGGTGTTGTTTCGCAGCCGCCCGGCGGCCGTCGCGCGAGCGGCGGATGGAGCGCCGGGGGTTAGAACCTGTTTCAGTAGGTCATTCGGTCGGCGGACGGCTGCGATGGCCAGGAACATCGTCGCGGCGAAACGTCGTATTGATCTCCGAAATACTGCCGTTTCGCCGCTCCTCGTTCCCGGTCCTCTCGCTCGTCCGCCGCCTACGAAGCACCTACTGAAACAGGTTCTTAGTCCGGAGAGGTGCCTGAGCGGTTGAAAGGGCTGGTCTCGAAAACCAGTGTACGGGCAACTGTACCGGGGGTTCGAATCCCCCCCTCTCCGTTGAATTTACGTTGCGGCGCTTGGGGTTACGGCGATTCCTGGTATGATGCGAAACGCGCCCTCGCGCGACGTGGCGCGAGCGAAAACGCCCTCGGGAACACCCCCTGGGACACCCCCTGGGATTCCGGCAAAGTGTTCACCCGTGGCCGGAGTCGGCGGAATGTATCAGTATTAGGAGGGAGGTGGGGCATGCCGGGGGAAAGTGATCGCGATGACGGCGGGGGCGAGCACGTCTCGCGGTGGGCTCTCTGGAGTGATTTCTTAGGCGGATGGTACGGCGTTCCGCGGTTCCCGGACTGCACGCCGGAGGAATTCCGCGCGGCCTTGGCCAAGAAGATCACGCCGGAGGACACTCGTGACCGCGTGGCCGTGATCGAGCGCGTCTTCACAGAGTTGCCGAAGTCGGACGCCCTTGCTTTGGTGTACATCCGGGCCATGCACCTGTCCCTGCCGTGGGGGGAGCCGCTGACGACGAAGGTGCGCGCGGCGGCGGTGGCGGCGGTGTTGCCCAATTTCATCCGGGCCTTCCACGGGGAAGAGTGGCTGCCTGAACCACCGGACTTCGACCCTTCGGAAGAAGGCAGGATGCAGACGCTCTTGAACGCATGCCTCGCGGACATGGTGTGGGCGCTCTGCAATGCCGACCAGACGGCGGACAAGATTCTTCGCGCGCACCCCACGGCGGAAGGCGTGATAGAGCGTGCTCTGTGGGCAGTCGTCCGCGGCCTGGATCGGGCGGATCGCTCCGGCGCCGCGAAGGCTATCGAACAGGCTAACACGCAGGCCGCCACGGTGGACGCGCTCCTTCTCCGCTTCTTCAATGGCGAGAATGAACTGGGCGCCGTGGCGTTCACGCCGCGCGTGCTGGCGTTGCACTACATCTTCAACGACGATGCCCCGCTGCTGACGCCGGCTCTGGCGGCGGAGATGGAGGCGAAAGCGGAGACGGAAGAAAAGAGGATTCTCAACGGCGTCCTGTGGAGTCTGCGGCGGTGGGCGAGATCCAACAACCTCCGGTGGCCGGGCCGCGGAAATCACGGCGAGAAGTTGCCGGATGACTTCATAGACGATCTCCGCGGCGAGATCGCCGCGCTATCTGCGGCCAAGATCTCGTCGTCGCTGAAGATCGACGCCGACGGCGCCCTGACCTTCGCCGGGCCAGCACTCGGCGACAAATTGCGCAAGAGGTCACTTCTCCCGCGCGACGAATCCGCGACTTTCCTATCGGATCGGCCAACAACAGAGCAAGACGTGCTCAGCGCACTGGCTGTGAAGGATGACGTCGAAACGGTCAGAAAGGTGGTGAACAGTATTCGCGGGCGGGACAAAGTGAAGAACGCCCTTCAGCGGCACGTCGAATCGCTTTGCTTCGGGGGTATGACCATTGCCGAGGTGGCCCGCGCGGAAGGCGTTGATCCCTCAAATTTGGCGAAAGCATGGGCCGCTGTTCGCCGCCACGCTCGCCCCCTCCTCCGCGACGCATAGAAATAAAACCGGGATTTTCTACCCGGATATCAATTCTGAAATGCCTATCCCTGTGAGCGCGAAGGAGGCGCTCGCAGGATGCATGCGAACACGAATGATCCGATCCCGACTGATTCCGCGTCTACTCTGCCCGCGCCGAACCAGCACCAGGAGGCCCTTCGGCGCGCGATTCTCCCGGAAGTCTGCGCGGCCGAGGATGTCGCCGTCGCGCTGCGGGTGAGGGTCTCGGCCGCGCGCAAAAGGATGTTGTCCGGCGACTGCGGGCCTTGCTGCCGCATGGGGCGGAGGCTCGTGATTCTGCGCGAGGATTTTCTCGCCGCCATCCGCGCCCGCTCCGCCGGAAACGTTCCGCCGCCGCCCGGCCCGGCTGCGCCGCGCCGCGATGAACGCCTTCTCGCCGCCCTCAGCCGGACGCGGGGGCGGCGCCCATGACCGCGCAGAACGTCAAGCCGTCTTGGATCGGCAGGCGGCGCTTGGCGAAACGGTTGGGCGCGTGCGCCGCGACGCTTCGGAACTGGGAGCGGCGCGGTGCTCTCGCCGTCCACTTCGGCCGGCGCGGAAAGGCGCTCTATGACGAGGTGACCCTTCCCGCGCTCCGCGAGCCCTGCGCCACCGTTCGGGAAGTCGCCAAAATGTGCGGGAGGAGCGAGCGCACGTTGCGCCGCTGGATCAAGCGGGGGATTTTGCGCGCGTGGCGCCCGAACCCTGAAAGCGGCCGGTATTACATTCCGATCACGGAGGCGCGGCGGTTGGCCGCTGAGACCGGCCGCGCCTTCTGGCGGGAGGAGGGCGACGAATGAGCACTGCAAACGAAAGGGGCGCCACCCTGGCCGGCGACGCCGGCGCCGTGTTCCACCTGACGATCCGGGCCGTGAAGGACGGGCTCGGCCGGCCCGCGCAAGTCCGGCTCCGCCTCGCGCTGAAAGTCCTGCTCCGGCGCTTCGCGTTGCGGTGCGCGGAGATCAGGCAAGAGGGCGAGGGGGAGGGAAGCGCGACGCAATGACCGACGCCGGCCGCTGCCTCACCGCTGCCCTCACCCTTCATTCCGACGCCGGGTTCGTTCCCGAAATGCGCCCGGATGAATGGCGTGCATTCGTCGCCGACGTGCGTGAGCGCGGTATCGTCGAACCGCTGGCCGTGCTCGGTACGGTGGTGCTGGACGGGCGCCACCGGCTGCGCGCGGCGAAAGAGGCGGGGCTGGCGACCGTGCCGGTGCGCGAGGTTGCCCTGAATGGCGACGGCGCGCGCGACTACATGCTTCGCGCCGCGCTGCTTCGGCGTCACCTCAGCGACGATCAGCGGGCGGTGATCGCGGCCATGTTCGCGCGCGAACACCCGAAGCCGCGGGGCGGAGACCGGCGGAGCGAAGGAGCGAAGGCGGATCAAACGGCACCCACGGGGCGCCGTTTGATTGAGCGCAAGCCCGCTCAGCGCGAGTCCGCCGCGGTCTTCGGTGTCTCCCTCAAGCGCGTCGAACGCGCCGCCGCCCTGTTCTCCGCGGCACCGGAACTCGCGGAGAAGGTCTACACCGGCGAGATGACGCTCCCAGAGGCGAAGGGCGAACTGCGCCAGCGCGCGAAACAAGAGGCGGTAGCCCGTATCCGCGCGGAACCGATTCCGGTGCCGGAGGGCCGGTTCCGCGTGATCGTGGTCGACCCGCCGTGGCGTTACGACGTGCGGGCTGAAGACGCGACCCACCGTGGGCGTGTCCCCTACCCCGACATGTCCCTCGACGAAATCGCGGCGCTGCCGGTCAAAAAGCTCGCCCACGAGGACTGCGTTCTCTGGCTCTGGACGACCAACGCGTTCACGGGTGAGGCGCACAGCCTGCTCGCGGGCTGGGGCTTCGCGGTAAAGACCATCTTGACTTGGGTGAAGCCGAATTTTGGGCTTGGCGTTTGGCTCCGCAACCAGACCGAGCACGTGCTTCTTGCGGTGCGGGGGCACCCCAAGGTCACGTTGACGACTCAATCCAGTGTTTTGTACGGGCAGAGCCGCGAGCACTCGCGCAAGCCGGAAGAGTTTTACGCGCTGGTCGAATCACTCTGTCCGGGATCGAAACTGGAAATGTTCGCGCGCCAGAGGCGGGAAGGCTGGGTTGCCCACGGAAACGAAACCGGAACATTCACCACGGGAGGAGGAACGACACCGTGACACCCCCCGCAAACGAAAGGGGCGCCGCCCTGGCCGGCGACGCCCCGCTTCCCAACGGTTCACAAGCGCATCGTACCACGCCGGCCGACGAAAGCGCGCTGGTTCTCGGCCTTTCCTGCGGCCAGCCCGTAGCGACCGGGCACGCGGATCGCGTGGTCAAGGTGGGCGATCCCGCCCTTCCCGCCTGGACGCCGGAAGCCGTCGCCACCTTCCTTAACAGTTTGTCCGGCGGCGACGTGTGGGTGAGCCCGCACCACTGGCGCGACAACGCGCGGCGGGCAGAAGGTTGGACCGCGGCCTCGGCGGTCTTTCTTGATCTCGACTGGTGCGATGCGGACGGCCAGCACGCGGCGCTTCCGGCGGAAATCGTCGTGTGGTTGCGGACGGCGGCGAAGGCGGGAACTCTCCGCGACCTGCTTCACGGGGACGTGGTGTATCGAACGCCTCGCGGGCTGCGCCTCATCTTCCTGTTCGACCGGTCCTGCGCCGACCGCGAACTGTACGCGCTCGCGCACCTGGGCGCGGAGCGGGTGGCTCGCTCGGCGTTGGGCGCCCCCGGCCTTCCCCTGGCGGCGGCGGGCGTGGCCGGTTTCGTGATCGACAAAACGTCCGATCTCGCCCGCGTCTACCGTGCGCCAAAGTGTCACGCCCCCGGCGAAGACCGTCAGCGCGACGGCGTGGCGGTGGCGCTCGGCGGTGAACCGTGGTCGTTCGCGCTCTTGATCGCCGCGGGCCGGGAAGGGGAAGCGGAGCGGGAGGAAGCGGAACGGGCGGCGCGCGCGGCGGCGACCTTGCCCGTGACCGTGGCAACAAACGGCGCGCTCCCCGCGACTCGGCCGGACCTTGGGGCGATCCTGGACGGCGCGTTCGGCTCGCTGACGCAAGACCCCGACGCGGACGCTCTTGACGCGGCGCTGCGCTGGCTGCGGGACGGGGCGCGCGACCTGGACCTCATCGCGCTCACCGCCCTTCGCACCGGCGCAATCAAGCGGCTTGGCGCACTCGGCGTGAAGGCGCCGGCCACGACGGTAAACGCGGCGCTCTACGCCGGCGCCCCCACGGCGGGCGCCCCGGCCGGCGGCGGCTCGGCGCTGGTGCTGGTCGATCCCCAGCCGTGGACCGCGCCCGTGGACGGCGCGGGACTTCTCGGCGACCTGTACGACCTGTCCGGGCGGTTCATGGTTTGGCCCGGAGCGTGGTGCCGCGCGGTGTTCGCGCTTTGGGCGCTGCACTCTTGGTGTCTTGACGCCTTCGATCACTCGCCGCGCTTGGCGTTTCTATCGCCGACAAAGCGTTGCGGAAAGTCGCGGGCGTTGGCGCTTCTCCGCGCCGTGGTTCGCCGCGCGTTGCCCACGTCCAACGTGACGCCGGCCGCGCTGTTTCGTTCAATCGAGGCGTGGGCGCCGACTCTTCTGATCGACGAACTGGACACTTTCATCAAGGACAACGATGACCTTCGCGGCGTGTTGAATGCCGGACACGCGCGGGGCGGCGCCGTGCTCCGGGTGGTGGGCGACGACCATGAACCTCGGAACTTCAACTGCTTCGCCGCGACCGCGCTGGCGGGTATCGGCACGCTGCCCGATACCGTGGCCGACCGCGCGATCATCGTTCCGCTCCGCCGCAAGACGCCGGGCGAGAAGGTTGAACGGCTCCACGAGTCGCGCCTGGGTGACGCATGCGCCGAGTTGCGGCGCCGGTGCATGCGGTGGGCCGATGATCACCTGGACACTCTCCGCGCCGCCGACCCGCCCGACCTGGACGGGTTGAACGACCGGGCGAACGACAACTGGCGGTTGTTGTTCGCCATCGCGGACGCCGCGGGCGGCGACTGGCCCGACCGGGCGCGTGAGGCGGCCTCGGCGGCGGCGGGCGTCGAAACGGATGACTCCGAAGAGGCCGGCGTGCAACTTCTTGGCGACGTGCGGGCGATCCTCGACGAAACCGGCCTCGACCGGATCGCATCCGCTGAACTCGCCCGGCGGCTGGGCGAAATGGAGAATCGGCCTTGGCCGGAGTGGAAGAACGGCAAGCCGATCACGGCGAACCAGATCGCCCGGCGGTTGCGGGCGTTCGGCGTCTCGACCCGGACCATCCGAACCGACACCGGCACGCCAAAGGGGTACCTTCGATTCGACCTGGAAGACGCCTTCACTCGCTACCCTGCCCCCATTCCCCCTTCTCAAAGCGCAACACCGCCACAACCCTACTGCCACAAGGGTTTGGAGGCGATTCCGAACCGCAACATGCCCCCCGGTGTTGCGGATCGCGATTTCGCCCCAAAGCCTCAAAGTCGTGCCGGAAACGGCACATGTGGCGGTGTTGCGGATCGAAACCCCGGAAACGGCCGGGTGGACGGAGTCTCGTGCCCCGCCTGAAGCGCAACCGCCCCGCGCCCCCGCGCTACCGCCCGCCCCGGTGGCGCCCCGGCTGCTGGCCCAAGGCGGCGGCCCCGCGCCGCGCCAACCCCGCCCCGGCGCCCCGTGCTGGCTCCGGCGGCGGTTGTTGCACACCTTGCAACAACTGGCCCCCCGGGCCCCGTGCCGGCGGCGACTTGGCGGAAGCGATCACATGCTTCAACCGCGACCACCCGATCCTGGACGTGCTCGCCGGCGCGAAGCCCCGCCGAGTAGGTTCAAGCAACGGCGGCGAGTGGGCGTCAACCGCCGGCTGCCCGAAGTGCGGCGGCGGACGCGACCGGCTACGAATCTGGCCCGACCATCCGCGCGGCCCGCGGGCGTGGTGTAGGCGGTGTAACACGTCGGGCGACGCGCTCACCTGGGCGGTGGTGTTGGCCGGCGGCGACCCGAAGCGGCCGGGCGCGGTGGCGGCCTACTTGGGCTTCGGGCGGGGCAAGTGACGTGGCGTGCGCTGATCGCCGCGCCGTGGGTGGCGCCAGAGGCGGGGGGTATCGGGCTTGGCCCGGTTGGCCTGGCTTGGCCCCCGGCCGCGCGGCAAGGGGCGCTGGCGCGCGCGGGAGAGGGGTTCGGGCGGGGAACCGGGTACACTGAATCGGGGCGCCCGACCGCGTGAAGGACGCTTGAAGAAATGACCGGACAAGACGATCCGATCCCATCGGCCGCGAACCGCGACCCCTGGCGGCGCGACACCGCCGGGCGCTTCGGCGGCGGAAACCGCGGCGGCCCTGGCGGCCGGCCGACCACGGCGAGCGAACTCCGCCGGGCGTTCCTCGCTCGTGCGGCCCCGCGCCTGGACGAAATCGTGGACGCCCTGCTCGCGGCCGCGGTGGCGGGCGACGTTGGCGCGGCCAAGGTTGCCCTGGCCTACCTGCTCGGCCCGGCCGTGGAGGGCGGGATCGACGCCCGGCCGGCCGACCCCGAACCAACGCCCGGCGCGCTGGCCGGCGCCAACGCGGGCATGCTCCGCGCCGCGGTCGAGGCCGCGCTGGAATACCGCTGTCAACAGGACGCCCGCGAGGAAGAAAGCCAGCCGTCGCCGGCGCCCGGCAACGGGCACGCTCCCTCTCTCGCGCCTGACGCCTGACGGCGACCGACCGGCATTCGGCAACGGGCACGCGCCGGAGAGTAGCGCGGCGGCGCGTTCGACCCGCTTGTGGCTGACGCCGAAGACCGCGGCGGACTCGCGCTGGGCAGGCTTGCGCTCAATCAAACGGCGCCCCGTGGGTGCCGTTTGATCCGCCTTCGCCACTTCGCTCCGCCGGTCGCCTCCCCGCGGCTTCGGGTTGTCGCGCGCGAACATGGCCGCGATCACCGCCCGCTGGTCGTCGCTGAGGTGCCGCCGAAGCAGCGCGGCGCGAAGCATGTAGTCGCGCGCGTCGCTGCCATTCAGGTCCACCTCGCGCGGCGGCGCGTTCGACCCGCTTGGGGCTGACGCCGAAGACCGCGGCGGACTCGCGCTGCGCGGGAGACTGTTTGTGCCCGCTCGTAACTCCCCGCCCCGTAGGTGGGGACTTGGAATCTCCCCGGTGCGCCGCTGCCCCGGTTGGCTTCGGGTTGTCGCGCGCGAACATGGCCGCGCCCAAAGGCGGCGTTGGGGTACCTGGCCGGCTCCCTCGTGGCCGCTTCCACGACGGCGCGGGCCTTCTCGTAGGTGCGCCCACTCACGCCGGACGCGGCTGCTGCTTTATCCCGCGCGTCGCCCTTGACCGCTTCCGGCAATTTACCGGAACCGCTCTTTTTCCCCTTTCCCGCCGCCGGGCCGGCCAGCGCCTGCCGCTCCCGCGCCCGTTCCGCCTCCACCTCCTCGATAGCCATGCCGATGGCCACGGCCTCCGAAGGCAGGAAGTCGCGCCGGCCGCGCCCAAAGGCGGCGTTGGGGTACCTGGCCGGCTCCCTCGTGGCCGCTTCCACGACGGCGCGGGCCTTCTCGTAGGTGCGCCGGTCAACCCCGGCGGACTCAGCCGCTTTGTCAGCGGCCCGCCCCGTGACCGCTTCGGGGAATTTCCCCAAAGCGGTCTTCTTTCCCTTTCCCGCCGCCGGGCCGGCCAGCGCCTGCCGCTCCCGCGCCCGTTCCGCCTCCACCTCCTCGATAGCCATGCCGATGGCCACGGCCTCCGAAGGCAGGAAGTCGCGCCGGCCGCGCCCCCCTGGGC
>JACQVU010000448.1 GCA_016209585.1 Planctomycetota bacterium | reverse complement strand
GCGCTCCATCGACTGACAACTGACAGCGGTTCACCGGCGACGGGGGAAGCAGCCCCTTACTTCGCGCCCAGCGTGATCGCCGCGTCGGTGGTCTGCCCGCCGCGCAGCACCACCGCCACCTCGGCGGGGGCGTAACCCGTCAGCGTGGCGCGCAGCGTCACATTGCCTTCGGGCAGATTAGCCACGCGCAGCCGCCCCTCGGCGTCGGCCACGCTCTTGGTTCCTAAAAACACCGCCATCAGCAAGACCGTGCGCGTGTACGGTTTCCCGTCCACGAACGCCGCCACCGCCGCCCCCTCAGCCGGCGCGCCGTTGGGCAAGCGCACGGTCACGACCGCGGCGGCGGCGGGCGAGAGGCGGGCTTCCACCTGGGGCGTGCGCTCGGTGACGCCGGCCAGGCGGCACTCGAGGAAGCCCTCGGCGAGAATCACGATGTCCACCGGGTCGGGGGAGAGAACGGGGAGGTGGAGCACGCCGTCGTCGCCCGTGGGCCGGCCACCCGGGCCGTCCGGTCCGCCCGGCGCGGCGATGTCCAGCCGCCCGCCGGAGGGAGAGAAGACGGCGGCGGCGGCGCCCTTCACTGGTTCATCGGCGCTGTTCTTCACGGTGACGGTCGCCGTCGTGGCCGGGTGCAACGCGATCTCCACCGTGACCGGCTCTTTCGCCCCTTCGTGAACCGTCACGGGAACGGAGGCCGGCGCGAAGCCGTCCGCGCCCGCGACCAGGTCGTACGACCCGGGGCCGACGCCCGTGATCTTGAACGTCCCTTGCTCCTCGGTCCGCGCGTCGGCCACCATGGCGTCCAGCAGGTTCCCACGACCGGCGCCCGATTTCATGCAGAACAGGTGCGTGCGGGCGGGCGGGCCATCGCCGGCCCCCTTCGCCCTCACCACCTTGCCGGCGATGGCCACGCCGGTGGTCGTCGCGATGTTGAATTCGTATTCGGTGACCCCCTCGGGGATGACCAGGTCGTGGCGCCCGCCGCCGCTGCCCCCTTCCGCCACGATGAGATAGGGACCCGGCCCTAGGTCCTTCATCTCATAGCGCCCCTCCTCGTTGGTACGGGCCATGCGCGCGTCCGCCATGCCCGTCTCCGCGCGGAACCCTTGTAGCATGGCCTTTGGGGCCGGCTGGCCGTCGCGAAGGACGCGCCCGAAAAGCCGCACGCCGCCCGGTTTCGCTCCCAGCCGGATGTCGACCCGCGCGTCCTGCTCTTCGGTGAGCGTCACCCGCGCGATGTCGCCGGGAAACCCCATCTCGTCCTGCCTGTTACGATCCGGGTCCTGCGCCATCACGATGTAGTCACCTGGCGGCAGGTGCGCGAACTCAAAACCGCCGTCTTCACCCGTCGCGGCGGTCGCGCCGGGTTCGAACATGCCGGTGGTGGCCGAGACCAACACCCCCGCCTTTGGCTTTCCATCGCCGTCCGTCACGCGCCCGTGGATGCAGCGGCCGGCGCTGAGCCTCACGTCGCCCAGGTCGGTCTCGCGCCCCTCCTCCACGACGACGCCCGACACTGACCACGGCGCGTACCCCTCGGCCTCGACGTGCACCGTGGCGCGGCCCGGCTCGATCAGCGGAATCCGGAAGCGCCCGTCCGCCTCGCTCCGCGCCACGCCGGGCGGGAGGTCGACAGCCTCGTTCCGGCCCCCCAACCGACGCACATACCCGCGCTCCCGCAACCACATCTCAGCCGCGCCGCCGGGGGCAAACGCCGCCACCACCGCGTCGCCCACGGGCTGCCCGGCTGGGGCCACCACGCGCCCAACGATCGTTCCGCCGGCGGTGAGCCGAAGCACCAACCCCTCAACCGCCTGGCCCTTGGCCACGTCGATCTTCCCGGAGCGACCGGGCGCGTAGCCCTGCGCCCTGACCACCACTTCGTAGGTTCCCCCACCGTCGATGTCGCCGACCGTGAACTTCCCCTCGGGGTAATGGCTGGTCCCATCACTCTGCGGCCAGAAAACACGGCCGCCGGAGGGCCACGAGGACGCCGTGACGTCGAACTCTTCGACGGGGCTTCCATCCGACCTGAGCACCATGCCGGAGATGGACCCTGCCCGCGCCAACGTGATGCGGATCGGCGGCCCGCCCGCCGCCACGCCCGCCAAGTGACCCTGGACGTACCCGGAGGCATTGGCGGATACGGAGTATGCGCCGACGGCCAGACCGGTGATCGTGAACCGCCCGTCGTCATCGGCCGTGGCCTCAACGTACCGGTAATCCTCACTGGCGTCGAACTCCTCCGGCGATACGTTCACGTTGGCCCGCTTGATCCCCTCCCCCGCCTCATTCACCACCACACCGGAAACGGCCAGCCCCGCGGCCAGCGTCACCCGCTCTTCCAGGTCGGCGCCGGCCGCGACCTCCACGATCTTCACCGCGGGCAACAGACCCTTCGCCTCCACCCGCAGCCGATGTTGGCCGGCCGCCAGCGTCGTGAACTGATACCGGTTTGCCTTGTCGTTGTCCGATCCCTGGTTGCCGTCGATGTTGATCTTGCCCGTCTCCTCGCCGGGCGAGATCCCCGATTCCCCATGCCGAATTGCCCTGACGTCCGCCCCGATCACCGGCTCTCCCGCCTCATTCGTCACCACCACCGTCAACTTCGCGCCGGGCGCAAGCGAGAAGTCCACCGTCGTCTCCGGAGACGCGGTGACGGCCACGTCGCGGCGGACGACAGGCGGAAATCCCGCGCCTGACGCGGCCACATTGACGGTTCCCGGCGGCACGCCGGCTATCCGGTAGCGACCGTCCGGCCCGGTGTTCTCCTTGCCCAGCGTTGCCCCCCGGTCGCCGGTGACGGTAACCGTGGCGTCGGCGATCTCCTTTCCCGCCTGGTCGCGCACGATGCCGCTGATGCTGCCCGACTCGCCGAAGCGATACTCCAGCCCGTCGATCTTCGCGCCCGCCGCCACCTTGAGCGGCTCCTTGACCAGCAGCGGTGGATGGGCGGGGTGCAGGATGGCGACGGTATAGTCGCCCGCCGGCGCGCGGGCGGTGAACGCCCCGTCCGCGCCGGTTTTTGCCAACACGCGCCGCTCCGGGGCGCCAAACAGGAAATGGTCCTGCGGCCACAAGGCCCCCTCCACGGAGCCAGTGCCGTAGGCGTTGAGTTCACGGCGAAGGAGGCTGAAATTCGCGTCCTGCGGCGCGAACGCCACCCTGGCCCCCGCCACCGGCGCGCCGCTGGCGTCGAGCACGTGGCCGGCGAGCGTGGCGAGGTCGGGCACGATGATGTCCAGAACCTTCTCCGCCTCTCCTTCCTTCAACTGGAACCGCGTTTCCCAGAGCACCAGGGGCCGATCTCCACTGGCCAGGCCCCAGGCGCGCGCCAGTCGCCGGCCCGGGTTGAACAGGTCCGGCTCCACCAGCGCCACCGTCATATTGTACGAGCCGGACAGCAGCGGCGCGGTGCGGTAGGTGGCCCCCGTGACCACGGCGAACTCGCCGTCGGCGCTGCCGTCTCCCCCGGCGTCCCGCGCGTTATCCGAAACGGAGAACACGGTCACCCCATCCTCGCCGACGACGACGGGCGGCGCCGCCGGCCGCGGCGCGGCCTTCTCGTCGTCGGTCCCCTTGATCATGGCCGCGAACACGAAGCGCCCCGGCTCTTTCCCGCTCCTCTGCCAGCCGCCCCGCCGATCGACCCTCACCACCACGCTCCCAAGTTCCGCGCCGGAGGCATACTGGGCCTTGCCACGCACCACCGCCATGACCGGCAGGCGAATGTCCAGCCGCGTCTCCCCGGTGGGCAGCGGGCCGATGTTCGCCACCCCCTCAATCCCCTGGATCGGCGCGGCAAGCGTCACCACCAGCGCCTGTCCGGGTTCCAGCCCCGCCAGGCGGTAGTGGCCGTCAGCCGGGCACGCGGCGCCGGCCTGCGGAAAGTAGTGGCCATCGGCCCCGACTTGGAAGTCGGTCACGGGCTTGCCGCCGGCGTCGGTCACGTCGCCGACCAGCACCGCGCCGACCTGAAGTTTGAAGTGAACCTGCGTCGTCGCCCGCGCCACGGTGGTCACCGCCTCCCGGTCGGTCACGTAATCGGGGTGCGCCGCGTGGACCACGGCCGCGCCCGGCATCGCCCGGAAACGGAACGCGCCCTCGCCATCGGTCACCGCCGCCGGGTTCGGCTCATACGACGCGATCTCCACCTTCACGAAACAGCATATTTCAGCCCCGGCGACCGGCTTGCCGGCCGCGTTCACCACGGTTCCCTCAACGAACGCCGCCGGCGAAAGGGGCACTTCCGTGACCAAATCCGCGGGCGCATTCGCCGGCCGCGATGCCCGGCCAGGAAGGGAGGAAGGATGGTCCGCGCTGACCCACGCCGCCCCCTCCGGCCCGTTGACGCGGGTGACGCCGTCCGGCCCCGTTTCAGCCTCAGCCACCACCGCCGGCGCGGGCGCGCGTGGCTGGCGGGTGATGGCCGGCGGCTCGTCGCGCGTGACCTTCACGCTCGCGCCAGCCACCGGCGCGCCGCTTTCCGCATCGACCACGCGCACCATGATGGACGCGACCGGCCCCGCGGCGGGCAAGGCGTTATCCGGGCCCGGCGCGGCGGGCGGATCGGTTCGCGCCCGTACAAGTTGTGACTGGTCAGCCGTTGACGATGGCGCGGCCTTCGGGGTGGCGGGCGACCAGGGCCAGCCCTTGGAGCCGAACTCGACCCAGACCACGCCGCCCGCCGCCGCCAGCGCCAGGACGAGCGTCAGCGCCACGAAGAGCCAGGCCAGTGCCCGGCCGGCGCGCCCCGCCGCGCGGTGGCCGGCCAGCGCCACCCCGCCGGGCGAGCCGCGGCGTGCCGCCCCGCCTCCTCCGCGCTGCAACCTCCTGTTTCGCCTGTATCCTGTCATCGCCGCCTCCATGTGATTCGTCGCGCACTTGTTTTGCGGTCGGCCGGGAGAAACGCCGCGGCTCGCCTTGGGGCCGGCGGCTCCCCGCCAGCCGTTTCTTATACCACATCGTGCGCCAAACCGGACCCGCGGGGCCGCGGGGCGGGTGCGCGTCCGGCGTTGCAACGGCCGCGCCGTGCAAGAGATGGGAGCGTGCGCGGCCGGCGAGCGACAACCCGTTTTGCGCGAACCGTCGCGGCGGATCGTTCGTTGTAACCGCTGGATTCAAGACACTTTTTTCGGCTTCTTCATATGCGAACGGCTCTCCGACCCTCACCCCGCCCCGCGGCCTCACGGCGCTGGAACATCCCGCGGCGACTTCTGCCTTGGGCGACGCTCGTCGTCGTCGCGGGGTTTCTCTGTTGGCTCGTCGGCGCGGCGGATGCGCCGCCCAACGGCGCCGACGGATCGCGCCGACAAAGCAATCGAGATCGGGGCGAACCCAGCCGCCACCGTCAGGAGGGGGAGAGCGCCTGCGCCACGGCGGCTGAAACAGCCGCGCCTTTCCAG
Source organism: Planctomycetota bacterium (assembly GCA_016209585.1). GTDB lineage: Bacteria > Planctomycetota > UBA8742 > JACQVU01 > JACQVU01 > JACQVU01. The sequence continues at coordinate 3,374 of JACQVU010000448.1, read as the reverse complement.
CCGCGGCGGCGGGAGTTCTCGGAACTGCTGGGCGCGCGACCGTCAGCGCCAACCGCCGCCGCGGCCCACGCGGATCGCTCGAACGAGGAAGCGCCGGAGGCGCGGACCACGTCGCGGCTGATCGTGCATGTGGTGGACGAGAACGGAACAGGGGTTGAGAACGCAGACGCCCATGTCGCGCGCGTCCCCTCTTCGGATTCCAACGGCGCAACCACCGGCTCCGAGGAGGTCGTGTTAAATGTTGAATTGCCGTGGGAAGCGGATTTCTATGACGACACACGGAGTCACTTCATTTTTCAGGGCGTCGAACCGGGGAAATACCGCGTGGTCGTCACTTCTCCCGACCACGCCCCGGGTTGGCTCGACGTGGTGATCGACCACCCCGGCGACTACGACCAGCAAGTGACGCTCGAAGCCGGCCTGACTATGTCCGGGGTGGTGTGGGATGTGAACCGGGCGCCCATCGCGGGCGCGAAGGTCACGCTCGCCGTCACGTACGCGACGTGCTCCGGCGCCGACGACAACGACTACATGATGCAGTTCGTTGGTAAGCGCGAAGTGGCGTGTGATTCGGAAGGGAGGTTTCTTTTTGTCGGCCTTGCGCCGCGCGGCACATACGCCGTGCGCGCGGAGGCGCCCCATTACGCCCCGTCAGAATCGCTCGTTGGTTCCTCCGACCCGAGCGACCTGACCATCACGCTCGAAAAACTCGCCTCCATCACCGGCGTCGTGCTGACGCCGGACGGAAAGCCCGTGACAGGGTACTATTCGTTGGATCTTACTGGACTGACTGCGAGCACGACATACGGATACAGCGATCCGATCCGCACCCAAGGCAACGACGGGACCTTCACCGTCGACTGCCCCAGGCGAGGCGCCTACGTCGTCAACGTGAGGGTTTCAGGGTTTCCTCCGGCGATGAGCCGCCGGGTCTACGTAGCCGAACGATCGCAAGTGAACGGGCTGGTGATCCAACTCTCGCCGCCCGGCGCGATCACGGGACGGGTGGTTGACGAACTTGGCCAGCCTGTTTCCGACGGGGCGGTTCTGGCGGCGGCGTCGCGGGGGTTGCCTCAGAATTCCGACGTCGATGTGCTTCGCGAGGGAATCTGGCGTCCCTGGGGGGGAGGGCAATCCGCTCCGACCGCGCGAGACGGCTTGTTCAAGTTGGACCCCCTTGACGAGGGCGTCTGGTATGTCAGCGTACACCACGGCGGTCATGCGCCGCTCCTCGCGGCGAGCGTGGACTTGAGGCGCGGCGAATCGATCGACCTCGGCACTCTCACGCTCTCCGCCGCCGGGGCCATTTTCGGAGTCGTCGCGGACTCGAATGGCCAGCCGCTGCCGGGTTTCCAAGTTCGTGTCTCAACCACCGGGCCCGGAGTACACCGCTTCCAGACCACCGTGTCGGCGCACTCGAATGGCCGTCCGCTGCCGGGTTTCCACGTGCTCATGCCAATCACGGGGGACGGAGTAGACCGCGTCGAGACCACGGGGCCGAAGGGAGAGTACCGGGTTGATGGACTTCCCGCCGGCGTCTACCAGGTCTCCGCGCGCCCCCTTGGCCAGAAGATCGTAGTTTCTGAAGCGAAGGGATCAGCGGTTCGCCTGGAAACTGGCGCGGAGATTCGTGTCGACCTGGCGCTCGTCATCCAACCGCTTTCTTCCGGCGCGATCCTCCACGGCCGCGTGACCCGGTCCGGGAGTCCGATTGCCGGCGCCCGAACGCACGCTTGGCGTTCTTCCCCGCGTTTCAGTCACGACGCCACCACCGACAGTCAGGGCGAGTACGAGTTCGACGGTGTGCCGCACGGACGAATCAGGGTGACCGTGTTTGCTGACCGAGTCTGTGAGCAAGGTCCCTTTCCCGTCGAGGTCCCGGAAGGAGCCCAGAAAGTTAGGTTCGACATTGAATTGAACGACTTCGGTCCGCGGGGGCGGGTGACGAGCGGCGTGGACGGTCGGCCGATTGAAGGCGCGTGGGTGGTGACCCGATCGGCTCGCCAGCGCGGCTCCTGGTCAATGTGGTGGTTCAATCCCGCGACCACCAACAATTCGGGGTCGTTCCGCCTGCCGAACGCGCAAGAAGGCGAGTTCGATCTCGTCGCCACCGCTGACGGTTTCGCCCCCGGTGTCGTCGAACGCATCCATCTCACGCCAGGACGCGCCCCGGAGGCGGTGGAAATCCGCCTCTTCCCCGCCGCGCCCCCGCGGCGGCTGGTGGTCAAGAATGATCGTGGCACACCGCTTTCCGGCGCAGCCGTGTGGGTCGCCAACAGGGCTGGCGTTCGCCTGCCGGTCGCCTCGGATCGCGCCGTGTCTCGGGACGCCCAGACCGACTCCCAGGGAGTTCTCGAACTCGACTTCCTCGGCACGGACGAGGTTGACCTCATGGTCTGTCACGAGGGGTATTCTGATCAGCCGGTCTCCGGTGTGAGGGCGGACGCGAGGGACCTCGAAGTTTCTCTTCGCCCCGCCGCCCGCATGGCCGTGACCGTTCTTCTCCCCAACGGCCAGCCGGCGTCTGGCGCGAAGGTGGTGGTGGAAGCCGGGGGTGAGCGTCTCTCTCTCAACGAGCGGCTGGAGACGTGGTCGGCGTTCGGGGAACTGACGGACGAGCGCGGGTCGCTTCTGCTCAAGAACCTCCCCGATGGGCCCGTGACATGCCGCGCGACGCTTGATGGATATTCGCCGGCTGAGGCAACCGTGACACTCGCGGGCGGCGTGGCGTCGGAAGTAGTTCTTGCGCTTGGGCAGTAGTCGAATTTCGGTGTTCGTGTTGATTCGCGTCAATTAGTGGTTACTTCCGCATAGCGGTATGTGCCGCCATAATAGCAGTGCGATATTCGTTGCTAGCGCCATTTTGGCGTATGTCATGACGAACCCAGTGATTCGTTAACGTAATATCCTGTGAATACAGGGGTTACGAGCGATACGTTAACCCACTGCGGTCGGTATTAACTTTGCGCTAACTGGGTGGCGCAAGTCTATCAGCTTGCGGAGCAGCATCGGCAGCAAAAGGACAGAGGCATGGCCAGCGAAAAGATCGTCGGTATCGACCTCGGTACCACGAATTCCGTGGTCGCCATTCACGAGGGTGGCGAGACGCGCGTCCTGGTGAACCGCGACGGCTCGAGGCTCACGCCCTCGGTGGTCGGTTTCCTCAAAAACGGGGATCGACTCGTCGGCCAGGCCGCCAAGCGGCAGGCGGTGACGAACCCCAAGAACACGATCTTCTCCATCAAGCGGTTCATGGGTCGGCGCCACGGGGAGGTGGCGCAGGAAGAGAAGATGGTGCCCTACACCGTGACCGGGGGGCCTTCCGACCTGGTGAAGGTGAAGGTCAGCGACAAGGAGTACACCCCGCCGGAGAT
>JACQVU010000463.1 GCA_016209585.1 Planctomycetota bacterium | reverse complement strand
GCCCAGCACCCAGCACCCAGCACCTGCCGTATCGGGGGTCGGGGGTTGGGGGAAGGCGAGAACGGGGGAGCGTGGGACGGCGCCTGCCCACGTTCCCGCGTTCTCGCGCTCCCACGTTCCTTCCTTCGGCGCGCGTTGGGCGGCGCGCGCGTTCAGGTGGCGGCTGGGGCGGGGCGCTTGATCCCCAGGTGGTGCTCGCGCACGTGCGCCACCGCGCTCTTGAAAATGGCGTAGCCCGCGCCCGGCTCCGTGGGGCGGCGGCGGGTGTAGAGCGGGTGGTGGGTGGGGTCAACGTTGCGTTCCGGGTGGGGCATCATGCCGAGGATGAGGCCGGACGGGTCGCAGATGGCGGCGATGTTGTCGCTGGAGCCGTTGGGATTGAAGGGATAAGGCGCCTGGCCGGCGAGTTTGGCGTCGGGGCGCGGCTCGTCGCTCTCCGGTTCGTCGTCGAAGCGCGGCGTGGCGTAGCGGAAGACGACTTGGCCGCGTTCGATCAGTTTGCGCAGCGTCTTGCGGTCGCGAACCTCGACCTTGCCCTCGGCGTGCGCCACCGGGAGGTCGAACCGGTCGGCCACGTCGTGGGCGAAGGGCGTCACCCGCGAGTCGGTCGCCAGGTTGACCCAGCGGCACTCGAACCTGTTGGAGTCGTTGCGGGTGAGGGTCACGGCCGGGTCGGGGCTGAACATGCGCCACCCCGGCAGCATGCCGGAGCGGACCAGGACCTGGAAGCCGTTGCAGATGCCCAGCACCAGTTTGTCGGCTTTGACGAAGCGGCGGAACTCCTCGGCCAGCCAGCGGCGCACTTCGTTGGCGAAGAGGATGCCGGCGGAGAGGTCGTCGCCGTAGGAGAAGCCGCCGGGGAAGACGGCGATGTGGTAGTCGCGCAGGGCCAGGGGGTGGGCGCAGAGATCGCTCACGTGGCGGAGGTCGACGTCGGCCTTCACCAGGCGGAAGGCGTGGACGGTCTCCTGGTCGCAGTTGGTTCCGGCGGTGCGGAAGACGAGCACGCGGGCGTTGGTGGGTTGTTCGACGCGGGGCATGGGTCACCACCGGAGGGGTTTCTGCCAGGCTTCCTTCAGCGCGGCGATCGGCTCGGCGATCACGGGCGCGCCGGAGAAGCCGTGAATGGTGAGCAGAGGCTCAGCCTGGACGTGGCCGATGGGGGCGAAGTCGGTGCCGTCCATCAGGGTTTCAAATCCCTCCTGCTGGTCGGCGGCCACCTCCACCAGGAAGCGGGCGTTGGACTCGCTGAAGAGCGCGGCGCGGTCGTCGAGGTCGATCTCGCGCGGCAGGTCGGAGAGGTGGACGGTGGCGCCCAGCCCGCCGGCGAAGCACATCTCGGCCAGGGCCACGGCCAGGCCGCCCTCGGAGAGGTCGTGGCAGGCCGCGACGTGGGACTTGTCGATGGTCTGGTGCAGGGCGTGGAAGTTGTGGAGGTTGTCGCCGGAGAAGAGCGGCACGTCGGGCGACCGCAGCCCATTCACCAGGTCGAAGTGCGACCCGCCCAGTTCGTCCCAGGTGAGGCCCACCAGGTAGATGAGGTTTCCGGCGCGTTTCAGGTCGGACGAGGCCGCGCGCCCGATGTCGGGCACCAGCGCGATGGCCGAGATGAGCAGCGAAGGGGGAATGGAGATCACCTTCCCCCCGGCCATGTACTCGTTGTTGAGCGAGTCTTTGCCGGAGATGAAGGGCAGTTGGTAGTCGCGCGCGGCGTCGTGGCACCCCTCTAGCGCCCGCATCAGCGCCCCCAGGTTCTCGGGCCGCGAGGTGTCGCCCCAGCAGAAGTTGTCGAGCAGCGCCGTCTTCTCCGGGTTGCCCCCCACCGCCGTCACGTTCCGCAGCGCCTCGTCCACGGCGGCGGCGGCCATGAAGTACGGGTCGATCTCGCCGTACCGCGGATTCATGCCGCACCCCACCGCCACGCCGCGGCGGCGGCCGGGGATGGGAGTGAAGACGACGCCGTCGCCGGGGCCGTCGGAGCGCACGCCCACCAGGGGTTTGATCACGCTGCCGCCCTGCACCTCGTGGTCGTACTGGCGGATGATCCACTCTTTCGAGCAGACGTTCCACGCCGCGAGGATGCGGCGCAGGTCGTCGCCGTACTGTTTCTTCTCTTCCCGCCGGGGAACCGGGATGAGCGGCTTCTGGAAGGTGGCCTCGCGGGTGATGCGCGGAAGCCCTTCGAACAGGAACTCCATGGCCAGGTCGGCCACGGTCTTGCCATCCCAGGTGAGCCGCAAACGCTTTCCGCCGGTGAAGCGGCCGATGACGGTGGCCTCGACGCCTTCCTGCGCGGCGATGGAGAAGAGCGCCTGGACCTTTTCTTCCGGCACGGCCAGCACCATGCGTTCCTGCGCCTCGGAGAGCCAGATCTCCCGCGCCGACAGCCCCTGATGCTTGAGCGGCACGCGGGAGAGGTCGATCTCCACGCCCAGTTTCTGGCCCATTTCGCCGCAGGCCGAGGAGAGGCCGCCGGCGCCGCAGTCGGTGAGGGAGTTGAACAGTTCGCGGTCACGCGCCGTGAGCAGGGCGTCGATGAGCCGCTTCTCGGTGATGGCGTCGCCGATCTGCACGGCCTCGGCACAGAGGCGCTCGGACTGATCGTTCAACCGCCGCGAGGAGAAGGTGGCGCCGCCCAGGCCGTCGCGGCCGGTGCGCCCGCCCATGACCACCACCAGGTCGTTCTCCATCGGCTCCTTGATCTCCTTGCCGGCGGGCAGGATGCCCACGCACCCGCAGTAGACCAGCGGGTTGGCCGCGTAGCGCTCGTCGAAGAAGAGCGCCCCGACGGAGGTCGGCAGCCCCACGCGGTTGCCGTAGTCGCGCACGCCGGCCACCACCTCACGCAGCGCCCGGCGGGGATGGACGGCGCCCGGCGGGGTCCGGTCCTCCGGCGTGTCGGGCGGCGCGAAGCAGAACACGTCCAGCCCCAGGATGGGGCGCGCGCCAAGCCCGGTGCCGAGGATGTCGCGGATCACCCCGCCCAGACCGGTGGCCGCGCCGCCGTACGGCTCGATGGCGCTGGGGTGGTTGTGGGTCTCCACCTTGAAACAGAGGTTGAACTTGTTGTCGTACTCAATGACGCCGGCGTTGTCGTGGAAGACCGAGACGCACCACTTCTTGCCCAGGTCGTGCGTCACCTTCTTGATATAGGTCGCCAGCGGGTTGTCGATGTGCACACCCTGGAAACTCACCTTGCCGGTCAGCGTCTTGTGCACGCAGTGTTCCGACCAGGTCTGCGCGATGGTGTCGAGTTCCACGTCGGTCGGGTCGCGCCCCTGCCCCTCGAACCAGGAGCGCACCTCCCGCATCTCGTGCAGCGTCAGCGCCAGCCCCGCCCGGCGGCTGATCTCCTCCAGGGCGGCGTCGTCCAGCCCCCGCACCGCCACCGACGCCGGCGGCGGGGCGGCGCCCGCGTCGCGCCCTTCCGGCTCCGGCGGAAGGGCGTCGATGGTGATCTCCTCAATCACCTCGTTGGCCAGCGCCTTTTTCGCGAGCCGGGCCAGGTCGGCCGGCGTCGCCTTGCCCCACACCAGGTAGCGGCGCGCCACGCGGGCCGCGCGCGCCGTCACGCCCACGTCCTTCAGCCCCTTGAGCACCGACCCCTCCAGGGGATCGAGGATCCCCGGCCGGCGCAGCACCCAGATGACGTGGTCGGCGGAGCGGTTCTCCGGCACGGCGCATTTGAGGTCGCCGGCCGGGCCGTCACCGCGCAGTTGCGCCATCTGCACCACGGGGTCGGCGAACAACTGGGTGAGCGCCTCGTCGCGCGCCTTCTCTTCCACCGCCTCGTCCAGGTCCACCACGTAGGTGCGCACGCACCGCACGTCGCGCACCGTGGAGATTCCCAACTCCGTCGCGCTCGCCACCGCCGAGCGGCCCTCCGGGTCCAGGTCGGAGCCGAGGGGAAAAACATCTATGGTCCACCGCGCCATGCCGTGCCTCGCTTGCCGCGCGCCGCGCGGACGACAGTTCCCGCTCGCGCCACCACCGCCCGTCGGAAGCCGCGCCCGGAAACAAAGAAAGGAACCGCGTCCATGCGGCGCGTTTTCCGCGCCGGTGGACGCAAGTCCCACGCATCAAACGGGTTGCTTCAAGAACGGCCGTCACCCGCCGGAGCGCCGACGCCCTGAAAATCCCGAAGAAACTCGCTTGGGCCGCGAAGTATAGGGGCTGCAGCCAACCCGGTCAACCGCTTTTCCGCCCGCCGCGCCGAGGAGCGTGGTCAAGAGGTGTCGCCGGATCAGACCTGCGCAGAGGTGAAGTCGTACACGGGAACCGAAACGGAACCCATCGGCTTCCATGAGAAACCCATGGTTTACGCGGTCGCCTCCACTTCGTACACCGTTCGGGTTCCGGACCCTCAGGTCTCCGAGATCGACACCTCCAGCCCGGCCTCGCGCAGGAGGTCGCGGGCGATGTTGAGCAGTTGGATGTCGCTGGTGCCGCCGCCGATCATCAGCAGTTTGGCGTCCCGCGCCAGCCGCTCCACGTGGTACTCCTGCATGTAGCCGTAGCCGCCCATGAGTTGCACGGCGTCCATGGCCACGTCCACGGCCAGGTGGGCGGTCTCGAACTTGGTGGCGCACACCGAGCGCCAGGTCTGCTTCTTGTTCTGGTTGGCCCAGCACTGGTGGAAGACGTGGTTCTTCACGTTCTCGTAGGCCACGTACATCCGCGCCAGTTTCTCCTGCACCAGCTGGAAGCGGCCGATGGGCTTGCCGAACTGCTGGCGCTGCACGGCGTACTTCACCGACTCCTCCAGGCAGCGCTCGATGATGCCCAGCGCCATCGGCCCCACGCCCTCGCGCTCGCCCGCGAACACGTCCTTGGCCTGGTCGCGGCTCGACTTCTCTTCCCCGCCCAGCAGGTGTTCGGAGGTGGCATGCACGTCGTCCAGCGCGATCTCCCCGGTCGGCGACCCCCGCATCCCCATCTTCTTCATGGGCTTCGACACCGTGATCCCCTGGTGCCCCTTCTCGAACACGAAGGGATAGACCAGCCGCTTGTCGGCGCGGCCGGCGCCGTCGCCCCGGTCGATCTTGCAGTAGATCACCATGATGTCGGCGTAGGGCGCGTTGGTGATGAAGGTCTTCGCCCCGTTGATCCGGTACCCCCCCTTGCCGTCCGGCGCGGCCGTGGTGCGAAGCGCGAAGGCGTCGGATCCCGTGGACGGCTCGGTGATGGCCCACGCCCCCACCTTCTCGAACGCCATGATCGGCAACCCGTACTTCTCGCGCTGCGCGTCCGTCCCGCGCGAGATGATGGTTCCCCCGGCCAGCCCGGCTGAGGCCCCGAACGAGAGCGCGAACGACGGCGAAATCCGCGACATCTCCTTGTGCAGGATCGCCGTCAGCAGCGGGTCGCCGATGAAACTGGCCGCGCTCCCCTCGCCCCCGCGATCTTTCTTCGCCCCGCCGGCGCCCGCGCCGCCGCCAGCCGCCGCGGCCGCGGCCTCAGCCTTGCGTTTGCGCCGCGCCTCGAAGGCGGCGCGGACCATCTCGTCGATGCCGAAGGTCCGCGCCATTTCCCGCATGAGGCCGAAGGGCAACTCCTTTCCCTCTTCGAACGCCTCCACCTTCGGCGCCAGGTTCTTCTCCAGAAAGTCGCGGAACATCCGCTCCATCGTCCGCTGCTCTTCGCTGAACTCGAACATCGCGTCACCTCCCATGTTCGCCGTTCCCGGCCCCTTCCGGAGCGCGCGTCGCGCCCGCCGCCGCTGGCGCGCGAGATCCGGCCGCGGCGCGCAGAACCTCCCCCGGCAGCCGCGAGAGAACCTCCGCGGCCGCCACAGTATCGCCCATGCCGAACGCGGCGGCCACCCTCCGCGCGATCTCGCCGCTTTTTCGCGCCAGCGCCGCGCGCTCTTCCTCCAGCGCCAGCAGTTGCGCCACGGCCCGCAGCGCCTCTTCTCCGTTCTCGCCTTTCGGCGGGCGCTCCCGGCCGCCATCCGCCCGTTCGCCCGCTTCCCGCCGTTCCCGCGTTTCCGCCGCGCCCTGGCGCCCCCGCGCCCGGAGAAAGGCCGCGCCGGCCGCCGTTAAACCCACCGTCGGGCGCATGCCGCCGCTGGTGGCGACCAGCCCCCGCTTCAACAGATCGTCAAGACGCGCCGCCACCGCCGCCTCGCTCTCCCCGGCCAGCAGACCGTAGGTTGGCAGGCGCGACAGGCCGAAGCGCGTCAGGGCCTTGGCCCGCGAACCGCGCAACACCTTGACCACCATGCCCGCCCCGAACCGCCCCCGCATGCGCGCCACCGCCGAGAGCGCCTTCAGGTCGGCCTC
>JACQVU010000452.1 GCA_016209585.1 Planctomycetota bacterium | reverse complement strand
TCCGCCTCCCGCGCCGCCGGGCGACACCGGCAAACCACTCGGCCCGGACGTGCAGGAACACCTGTACAACCTGGCCGGAAAGACGCTGCAAGTCATCGACGGCCTGGTGGCCATCCCCTGGGAACTCGTTCACATCGTCCTGGGCACCTCGCTGGCCGGCGGGCGGCTGCTCTTCGGATCGATCCGGCAGACGATCCTCTTCTTCGTCAGCCGCCGCTTCCGGCGGGAGACGGCCTACCCGCTCATCCGCAGCCTGCTGGTGTTGAACTGGAAGCGGATCTCGCTGCAGGTCATCCACACCAAAGACATGTTCGTGTTGCTGGAGCGTTACGCGGCCGGACGCGCGCTCACGCCGGCGGAAAAGAAACTGGTGAAGACGCAACTGCTCGACATCGCCAAGGCGGTGCCGGCTCTCGGCATCTTCGCCCTGCCCGGCGGCGCGCTGCTGCTGCCCATTCTGGCGAAACTGTTGCCTTTCGATCTCTTTCCCTCGGCCTTCAACATGTCCCAGGAGCAGATCGACGACGTCCATCGCCGCAAACTGCGCGCCGTGACCTCGAAACTCCCGCGCGAGTCTATTCCCCAGTGGGCCGCGGACTCTCTCTTTCCGCGTTGGACCGACGACGGCGCCGCCGCGACCGACGCTTCCGCTCCGCCGTCCGGCTCGACTCCGCCTCCACTTCCGCCGGGTGAGCAGAACGCGGGGCCGGGTGAGGGCGCCCCGCCGGAGTTGCCCGCATGAGCCTGATGAACCGCAAAGGCGACTGGTATTGCGCCGACACGGCGCGGGTCATCGGCGACGTGCGGGTGGGGGCCGGCTCCAGCATCTGGTTCGGGTGCGTGCTGCGCGGCGACGACGCGCCCATCACGCTCGGCCGCGACGTGAACGTCCAGGACGGGAGCATCCTTCACGCGGACCCCGGCGTGCCCATGACGCTGGGCGACCGGGTAAGCGTGGGGCACGGGGCGGTGGTGCACTGCGTCGAGGTCGGCGAGGGCACGCTCATCGGCATCGGCGCCATCGTGCTCGGCGGCGCGCGCATCGGCCGCGACTGCCTGATCGCCGCCAGCGCGCTGGTGCCCGAAGGCATGGAAGTGCCCGACCACAGCGTGGTGATGGGCGTGCCCGGCCGCATCCGCCGGCAGGTGACGCCGGAAGAGGCGCAGGTGAGCCGGATCCGCGCCGCCAACTACCGCGAGAAAGCCCGCAAGTGGCACGAAGGCCACTGGAAGAACGCCGCGGAGTGATCGACAACCGCCACGCGCGGCGCGAGCGCGACCGTCCCTCCGACACTGGCGGCGCGCGCATGGCGCGGCGACGAAGAGTCAACGCGCCGCGCGAACTCGATCTTCCCGGCCGCGGGAACTTGGTGTATCATCAGATCGCGCTCTGTCATCGCCCGCGCCGGGTGGCAGCCCGCGAGGGCATACGGGTAGTACTACAGCGCAGGCTTCTGCCACCGAGGCCACGGAGGCTCCAGAGGACGGACGCATGGAAGATGAACTCACCCATAGCATTATCGCGGCGGCAACTGAAACTGCCGTTCCCACGCGCGTCGAGACGGGCAACTCCCCGTCCGCGGAGTTGCTCCGCGATCTCGTTCGCCGGACGATTGCCGACGTTCCCGCGACACGGATCGTGCTGTTCGGGTCGGCCGCTCGCGGGGAAATGCGAGCCGACAGTGACCTGGATGTTCTGGTCGTTGTTCCCGATGGCCGCGATTGCCGTGAAGATGCCCGCCGGCTCTACCGTCGTTTTCGTGGTTTTCCCGTCGCCACCGACGTCCTCGTGGTGGCCGAACGTAACGTGGAGGCGCACGCCGGTAACCCCTTCCTCATCGTGCACACGGCGCTCGCCGAAGGGAAGGAGTTGTACCGTGTCTTCCACTGACGCGCCGCCGGGTTCGGCGGGCGACTGGCTCGATCGCGCCCGGGGGAAGCTGGTCCTCGCCAGACAGCCGTTGCTCCCCGGAGGCTTCCTCGAGGATCTCTGCTTCTTCCGCGGTGGGTGGCAGCCCGCGAGGGCATGCGGGTAGTACTACAGCGCGGGCTCCTGCCACAGAGGCCACGGAGGCCCCAGAGGACGGACGCATGGAAGATGAACTCACCCATGGCATCATCGCGGCGGCAACTGAAACTGCCGTTCCCACGCGCGGCGGGGCGGGAACCTCCCCGCCCGGAGAGTTGCTCCGCGATCTCGTTCGCCGGACGATTGCCGACGTCCCCGCGACGCGAATCGTGCTGTTCGGGTCGGCCGCTCGCGGGGAAATGCGAGCCGACAGCGACCTGGATGTTAATGATCAATAACCGGTCGCCTGGCCGCGTCGGCGCACGCCCCGTGGCTCCGCCGGGCGTCACGGGCCGGCATCGGTCGCCGCGGCGTCGCGCAGGCGGGCGATGTCGCGGCGACCGGCCACCATGGCCAGCGCCGTGCGCAGGAAGACCAGCCCCCAGGCCATCTGCATCACGCTCCACGCGGCCACCTCGGCCACATGCAAAAGGCCGAGCGCCGCCATCTCGCGGCTTTCGGGCGCGAAGCCGAAGCCGCGGCCCATCACCACCCAGGGCACGCCCAGCCCGCCCACGCTCAGCGCGCTGGAGAGCGCCGCCAGCGGAACGACCCGAAAAGTCCGCGCCAGCGTGATGTCGCGAAGGCCGAACACCGGGAAGAAAAAGTAGAACATCCCGCTGATGCAGAGCATCACCGGCAGCCGCAAGAGGGCCAGGAGCAGGTAGTCGCGGGTGCGCGCGCGAGAGAAGACCGCGAAAAACCGCAGCGCGGCCAGGCGGGCGTGCAACCGGCCGGAGAGGTTGAGGCCCGTGGCGCGGGAGATCGCCTGACGCCAGAACGACCAGACCAGCGCCACGCCCACGCCCATCGCCACCGTGATCACCCCGGCCTCGCTTCCCATCTCCCCGTTCAGCCCCAGCAGCAGGCCGCCGGCGGCGAGATAGAGGGAGAGATCGATGTAGGCGATGAAGCCCATCGCGCCCAGCGTCTCGACGAACGGCAGGCCGTGACGCTTCGACAAGAGCCAGGCGAACGCGGCCTGGCCGAGGTTGTAGTTCACGGCCTCGAACAGCAGCGTCGCCCCGCGTCCGGCGGTGGCGTGCCGCCAGGAGATGGGGCCGAGGAAGCGGTTCAGCAGGAAGAAATAGCCGGGCAGGTTCACGACGAAGGCCACACCGTTCGCCACGGCCACCCGCAAGAGGAAGGCGGAAAGGTCCGCCTCGCGGGCGGCGCGTTCCAGCGTGTCGTAGTCCAGCGCCAGGCCGACGTACAGGAAGGCGCCGATGGTGGCCGCCCACGGCGCCGCGCCCTTCACGCGGGCCAAGACGCGCTTCGCGCGGCTGGGCGGCGCCGGATGCGCCGACACTGGGAGTTCAGGTGTCGCCATGTCAACCCACGCCCCTCGTCCCTCGCCTCGCGCCCCGCGCGCGAGCAGGCGCGCGCCGTTAGCAGGTTCGCCGGCGCATTATACTGGGAACGGCTCACGATGAAGCGGCGCGGCGGGCCTCGTCACGCCGCGCCTCGCGTCGCCGCGCGGCAGTCGCCGGCTCGTCCCCAGCCATGCCTACGCCCACCTCGCCCCAGAATCTCGCGCGCCTGCTCGCATCGGTGCTCGACCCAGCGCGGGTATTGGGGGAAGAGGAGGCGCGGCGCGCCTATTTCGACGACCTGACGGAAATCCCGGGCGCTCTGCCGGCCGTCGTCGTCAAGGCCCGCGCGGTGGAAGAGGTGCGCGCGGTGCTGGCCGTCGCGCGCCAGACGGGCGCCAGTGTCACTCCCGTGGTGGCCGGCATGAACGTGGGCGGCCTGGCCATTCCATGCGAAGGCGGCATCGTCCTGGACCTGAAAGAGATGAACCAGGTGCTTCGGGTGGACGATGACGAGATGTACGCGCTCATCGAACCGGGTGTCACATGGGAGCAACTGAAGCGCGCGCTGGATCACGACCACCCGCAGTTCTGTCTGGGCTACACGCTCGCGCCGCCGGACACCTCGGTGGTGGCCAATTGCCTGATGGACGGCCTCACCACGCTCTCGCTTCGCACCGGCGCGACCTCGAACTGGATCAACGGGCTGGAGGTCGTGCTGCCCGACGGCGAAGTGGCCCGGACCGGCATCGGTCTCATCTCGCCGTCGTGGTGCACGCGCTCACCCATGCCCGACCTCACCGGGCTGTTCGTCAACACCCACGGCACCACCGGCATCGTCACCAAGATGGCCGTCAAGGTCTTCCCCCGGCCGAAATACCGCTCGCGCCTCTTTCTGCTGGCCTACACCGTGCGCGACGCCTACGCTCTGATCCGCCGCGTCATGCGCGAGGATATCTGCTCCGACGCGGCCGCCCTCTCGTGGCCAGTGGGGAAACTGCTGTTCGGCCTACACGGCCGCCTGGCGCGGGATCCGGCCGAGCCGCTGCTCTTCACGCTCTACGACGTCACCGCTAACTTCGAGAACGACTTCCGGTGCAAGGTGGCGAACCTGCGGGCGCTCATCCGCGACCAGCGCCGCGCCGGCGCGCGGCTGGACGGTCCGCTGGACCTTCTAAACCTCGTGGCGCTGGAGCCGCGCTTCGCGAAGTTCGCCGACATGCCGGCCCGGCTCGACTTCCTGCTCAACCACCCCGGCAAGGGCCTCACCTGGGTGGGCACCTACGGCCCCACCGCCCGCTGGGAGGAGGGGGTGGAACGGGGCTTCGCGATCATGGAGCGCCACGGCTTCGCGCCCATCCTCGTTTCCCGCCCCATGGACGGCGGCCACTTCGGCGTCTTGCGTCTCATCGCGCTTTTCAACAAGCGGGACCCGGCCGACGCGCGCCGCGTGGCGGCGATGAACACCGAAGTGGCTGACATGCTTGTCAGCCTGGGGTACTTTCCGTACAAAAGCCCGGCCTGGGTGGTCGAACGGTACCGCGGCCGCATGGACCCCGGCTTCCTCCACCTGTTCAGCGCCGTGCGGCGCGCGCTCGACCCCTTTTGCGTGCTCAACCGGGGCAAGTGGCCGCTCTCGGAGGGCGGGTGAGCGGCGCGGTCTATGCCGGGGAAGAGTATAATTCTCGACGTCCTGATGTTTCTCCGATTCAGGAGAGATCGATGCCCCCGGTGAAAAATCGGCGTCACGGCGGTTCGCGGCCGCGATTGCTTCTTGTTCTTCTGATCGCCGCCATCCTGGCCGCGGCGGGGACGTGGTTCGCGCACGACACCGGCCGCGAGCATGGAGGATCGGATGGTGTTTCGCAGCGCGCGCCGGTGGAAGAGACGGCGGCCGGTGCGGGGCCGACACCGAGCGCGCCTGTCTCGCCCGCTCGCGTCACTGAAGGGCCTCCGGCATCCGGGGTGGTCGCGCCTGTTCAAGGTTCCGCTCCCGCCTTGGTCTCGCCACCGGAACCGGCATGGGCCAAGCCCCCGGCGGAGGAGCTGGTCTGGGGATCGATCTCCGCCGTCGGCGCGGAGATGCCGGTGGAAGGCGCTGCTCTACGCGTTGACTACGTCTGGCACAAAAATGCCCCAACGGGAACCTATCGTCAACATTGGGTGCCACCCACCCGCGACGGGAAGGACGTAGGCGCGCTCTTTGTTCGCCACGCGGCGGGCGGGTATCACGTGTTTTCGCAGTCTCCTGCGGGCGACGAGGTCGTGCGCGTCCGTCTCTCCTGGCAACACGCCGAAGAAACGTATGAAGGCACCGTGAACACCAAGGGTCTTGGCGTCGACCGTCGGCGCGACTTGGCGCTGAACCGGAAACGGAGGGTGATTCCGCTCGACATTCGCTTCGTATGGGAGGGCGGCGCACCAGCGGACAACTCTCTCGGCTACCACCTGCAGTTCGTTGCGCGTGGCGGGGGGGTGAAATCGCCCGAGCCCATGCCAGGGATGGAGGCGAGGCCCGAAGTGCATGGGTTCGAGGAGGGCGGCGACTACGGAGTGGTGAACCTGGAAAACGGTTATACCACGCTCGAATTCGCCCCCATTCACGTCCCCGAGCGCGCCCGGTCGATGGAGCCGGTGGACGTGGTCATCGTCAAAAAGCCGGATTTGGTTGTGCGCGCCCTATTCGATGGCGTGGCGCCGGCGGGAGACGCCGGGCATATCGAGTTCGTTCCGTTGACGAACCGCGAGTATCGGCATGTGTCGCTCTCATCTCCACTGAAACGCGTGGAGACTTCGCCGGGGAGCGGAGCCTGTTTCGAGGCACATTTCCTCTCCGCGGACATTTGGTCGCTCGCCAACCATCGCCTCGCCGTCAACTATGCTCTCCCTGGCGCATCCGAAGAGGAGCCTTCGCAAGCCTGCCGGCAATCGTTTCCCCTCGTGCTACCGGGGGAAGCGAGGTCTCAGACCATCGAACTGACGATTCGGCCTCCGCCAGAATTCGAATTCCGCGTGGTCAACGCGGACGGCGAACCGGTATCGGGCGTACAGTTGGGCCTCGATCGGAACCAACGCCTGCTGTCCACCGGCGACGACGGTCGGGCCATGCTGTATGGCGACCCGATCGATGAACCAGAGATTGTGGTGGTGCTTGGGCCGCGCGCCTTCACGCTGCCCGCGCCGAAAGCGGGCGCGTCATCCATGGTGATTCGCCTTCACCCGGTTGTAGACCTTTCGTTCCACTTTATCGATCCGGCGGGAAACCCCGTGAAGGGAGTGGAGTTCGTCCCGCTCGGGCGTGGCGTCTTCTGGCCGGCTGAGGATGAGAAAGAGCGGGCATCACGCCAGTCGAATGAAGCCGGAGAGGTGTCAACCCGGGTCCGTCCCCCGGGCACGGCGGACGGGCACGGCCCGCTCAAGTTGCAGTATCTGGTGTCACATCCAAACTTCGCTCGCAAGGAGGTCGAAATCTCCATCGAACGGGGCGAGACACGGCGGCGGGTGACGATCAAAATGGTTCCGGTAGTTTTCGTCAGAATTGTCGGGTCGAAGACTCACCGGAATCTTTCCGGTGTGGGGGAATCCCCCGCCGTTGAAGGGGTAGATCTCCCTGAGAGCGAGAAGTTCGACGTTCAGATTTCGCGCCGCGACGACGCCGGTGACTCCGCGAGTGACTCTCTGCCACCCGCGCTCACTTTCGCCCTGCCGGTAGGCGCCACGCGCCTTTCGTTCGCCGACCGCTCGCTCTCCATCTCCCTGCCTCCCATCGCCCCCGGCGCGACGTGGGAGTACCAGATTCCCGAGAACAATGAGGATTGATCGCCGCCCACGACCACGCCGCCGCGTCGGGCGAATGCGAAGCGTTCTACTGGCGCGAACGCCACCAGGAGGCGGAGAACACGCGAAGAGCAGTGCTCGGTAGGCGGATCACGCGCGATCCACCGGGGTCATCGGCGGGCGAAAGTGAACCGAGTGTCGCAGTGGACGAACTACCCGGCGCGCCACCAAACGGCCACGAAATGGCGCGGGATCAACAAAGCGTGTTCTTCGTCTCCGGCGCTGTTTCGCGGCTGAGAGTCTTCAGCACTCGACGAGATTCCGTCAGGTGAAGAGTTCGGCGCGATCACCCCGATCCGCGAACGAGGCTTTCCATGCGCTCACACATCGTGATCATGCGCGCCACGTCGTCGCCGCCCGCCTTCACCTTGAGCGACACCGCGGTCCCGCCGTCGCTGGCGAATACGACGTAAAAGAACCGCTTGGAGAGGATGTACTTCAGGATTCCGACCAGCCCGGCAACAACCAGGTAGGCGCTCGTCGTGCCAGAACCGCGTCCACCGACGAAATAGTAGATGATCCCGACGAGAAACAGGAGGGCGCCGACGATGAGCGGGAGGACTGACGGCTTCTTCCATCCACGATGCGTGCTGGTGATTTTTCCGAGGGGAATTTCGGAAGTGTCCTCGCTGCTGTTTGACTTGTCGACGCGCGTCACGCGCCGATTGGTCAAAGTGAGAGTCGAGGTCTTACCGAGGCCGATGAGGCTCAGGAACCACGCGATCAGCCCACCTGGCTTGGCGCGCAACTTGGCGATCGGCGCCTCCGGGCCGCCGTTAACGACCGGAGGGGGTGATTCCGCCACGTCGAGATTCTCGATGATCAGCGCCGGCTGCGCGTATGCGAGTAGTTGCCGAAACATGGCGTCTCCCGTGTGTGGCGAGAACGAACGCGAAGCATCGTGCGGTAAAGTGGCCTGTCTGTCAAGACGGGGAAAAAAATACCAACGGGCGCGGATGCTACTTTCGCCAACAGACCATGCCGCCGGCGGCGTACTCCGTCAGCCACGCCAGGATCGCGCCGTCGTCGATCTCTTCCGGGATGGCGGCCCGCGCCGCCTCCAGCCGCGCGCGGACGGCGTCCAGGCGGGCGCGGGTGGCGGGGTCGGTCGCGCTGGCCGCGTGGTAGGTGGCGTGCGCCAACTCGCCCAGCAGCCGCAGTTTTTTCAGGAAAGGCTCGCACTCCCGCGCGAAGCAGGCGGCTGGCGAGTCCGCCCCCTCGGCCGCCGCGAGGTCCGCGGCGAGCATCCCGTCGAGCAGCGCGGCGAAAATGGCGCACTCGGCGCGCCCGCGGGCCTTCCCCTGCGCCGCGCGCCAGGCGTCGCTGAGCCGCAGCAGCGCGGGGTGCTCGCCCTCCGAGAGGAACGACGACTGGCACCGCTCGAACAGCGGCTGCAACGCTCCCAGACCTTGCGCCTGGATCTCGGCGGCCAGGGCGGCGTCGGGGTCGTATTTCTCCGGGTTCCAGAGGAAGCGGGCGGCCGTGGCGATGGCCGGCAGCGACGCGCGCGCCTGCTGCATGGGGTTGAGCGCCACACCGAGCAGGTGCGCGGCCGCGCCCGCCTCCCGCCCGCGGTACGGCCCCAGGAAGAGGCGGCGGCCGCGAAGCGCGTCGTTCACGGGGTAGTTGTCCCAGACGATGATCTCGTGGCCGTAGATGTCGCGCGCCGCTTGGGCGTCGGCGGCGGTGATGCGCTGGGCGAAGACCCAGTTGCCCGTCCAGAAGAAGGCGACTTCGGGGTGCACGCGCGCGCCGAAGCCGCGCTTGAACTCGCCGTCGGCGTGGTCGTCGAGGAACC
Source organism: Planctomycetota bacterium (assembly GCA_016209585.1). Lineage (GTDB taxonomy): Bacteria > Planctomycetota > UBA8742 > JACQVU01 > JACQVU01 > JACQVU01. The sequence continues at coordinate 5,439 of JACQVU010000452.1, read as the reverse complement.
CGTGGTACCGCGTGGGGCAGACGACCAGCGGCGGTTCGATGCCCAGGTCGCCCAGTCGCTCATGCAGGCGATTGACAAGGTGCGCCTGCGCCTGGGGCAGCGAGGCGAAGCGGCGGCGGTCTTCCGCGGCCATGTCTTCCGCCACGTCGTCGAGCAGGAGGGCGACGTGGCGCACGCCGAGAGTTCGCGCCCACTCCACGCGGCCCACCAGCGCGCGGAAGTCGTCGTCGGACGAGCAGCGGATGGAACCGCCGGGGTGCAGCGCATAGAACCAGTCGACGCCGTTGTCCGCCGCAGTCTCCGCCGCCACGCGCACATGGTCGGAGTAGACCTCCTCCGGCCTCTCCCGCCAGGCGGCGCGGTGGCAGGGGTCGTCCTTGGGGGCATGGAAGAAGGTGTTGAGGCCGAGGCGCGCCATGTCGGCCAGCGTGCGGGCGCGGTCGCTCCACGACCAGGGCGGGCCGTAAAACCCCTCCACGATCCCCCGGCGGCGGAAGGCGGGGAAAGACTCGATCTCGCCAGCCGGCAAGGTCCGTTGGGCGGCGCCATCGCGGGGGTCGGCCGGGGAGACGAGCGCGATGAGGGTTTCCACGGCGTAGAAGATTCCGCGCGCGCCGCCCGCGACGATCTGAACCGGGGCCTGGTCGTCGCCGTCCGGCGCGATGAGCATGCGGAAGGCCTCGTCGGGCGCGGGCGCCGTGGGGAAGCGCTCGGCGTCGATGCGCGCCAGCGCGGCCGGGAGGATGCGGTCCCGCGGCCCCGCCGCCGCGAGCAGGCGGCGGTTGGCGGCGCGAACGAGGGGCGCCTCCCGCCAGCGATCGGCGTCGATGGCCGCCGGAAGCGGGGTGCGCCGGTCGGGGCGAAGCGAAGAAACCCCGCGCGGCGCGAGCGTCAGGCGGGCGAGAGGATCGCCATCGGTGGGCGGGTCGTTCACGGGCGGCATCAGTAGGCGTTGCGGTTGACGAAGCCGGCGAAGAGCGTGAGGAACATGATTTTCAGGTCGAACCAGAGCGACCAGTGCTCGATGTAGTAGAGATCGTACTGGATGCGCTTTTTCAGCGAGGTGTTGCCGCGCCAGCCGCGGACCTGCGCCCAGCCGGTGATGCCGGCCTTCATCGTGTGGCGGAGCATGTAGCGCGGGATGCGCTTGCTGAACTGCTCGATGAACACCGGCCGTTCGGGGCGCGGGCCGACGATGGACATGTCGCCTTTCAGCACGTTGTAGAACTGAGGGAACTCGTCGAGCGACGTTTTCCGCAGGAAAGCGCCGAACGGGTGGCGGCGCGGGTCGCCGGCGCTGGCCCACACGGGGCCGGTGGTGGTCTCGGCGTCGGCGCGCATGGTGCGGAACTTGTAAATGGTGAAGGTCCGTCCGCCCCACCCCATGCGCTCCTGCCGGTAGAAGACCGGGCCGGGAGAAAGGGCCTTGATCAACAGCGCGATCAGCAGGAAGAGCGGCGCGGTGAGCAGCAGCATGAGCGCGGCGGCCACGATGTCCATGGCGCGCTTGACGAAACGCCGCCAGCCGTAGAGCGGGCTTTCCTGAAGCGTGACCAGGGGCAGGCCGTCGAAGTCCGACAGCCCCATGCGCAGCCCGACCAGGTGCGTGAAGTCGGGCACGACCACCAGGTCAACCATCTCCTCGCCCAGCGCGCCCAGCACGCGGGGCAGGTCGCCGGCCCGGGCCTCGCCGAGGCAGACGTACACCTGCTCCACCCCCTCCGCGCGGATGAGCCGCGGAAGATCGGCCACGCCTCCCAGCACCGGCCAGCGCCCGGCGATCACCCGGCCGGCCCTCTCCGGACGGTCGTCAACGAAGCCCCGGATCCGGATGCCCGTCCAGCGGTTCTCGCGCACCTTGTGGGCAAACCGCTGCGCCAGCCGGCCGGAGCCGACCACCAGCGCGTGCCGCACGTTCAGGTCGCGGCGGCGCATGGCCCTTAACACTTGCCGCACCGCGAGGTGCGACAGACCCAGCAGGAACGGGTTGAGGCCCGCGAACAGCAGGATCACCAGGCGCGAGTAGCGCCCCTCGCGAATGAAGAAGGCCGCCGCCAGCAGAACGACCAGCGCCGTGAACGAGGCCCGCAGAATGCCCCACGCCTCCCCCGTCCAGCGACCCGCCCGCCGCGGCTGGTACAACCCGGCTTGCGCGTAGGCCGCGGCGCAGACCGGCAGCGCCGCCAGCCAGAAGAGCGCGTAGGCCCGCAGGTGGTCGGTGGCGCGCTCCAGCCGCGGGGCGCCCCCCGGATCCGGGAACTCCATTAGGCGCAGCGCGTCCAGCCCCAGCGGCTCGGCCAGCGACGGCAGGGCCTCGAACCGCAGCCAGAACGCCAGGGCGAACGCGCCGGTGGTGGTCACCAGGTCGCCCAGGAGCATCGCGGTGCGGAAGAACTCGCCGTGCTTCTTTAACATTATGTCGCCAGGAGGAGCGCGCGCGGCGGCGAGGCCGCTGAGACTTTTCATGCGACAGGCTACCGGAATCCGCGCGGGCCGGTGAACCCTTTTCGCCGCGACTCGTTCAGAAAGGCGTCGCGTTGGAATGGAAAGGGAGAAAGACCATGAAGCGAGACATCTTCTTCGAGGACGAGGTCGCGGACGGCGACGACCAGGCGATCGTGGCGGCAGGCGACCAACCCGGCGCCGGCCCGTCGCTGGTCGAGCATTGCCCGGAATGCGGTTCCCGGCACACGGAGTTCGCCAAGTTTCATCCCCTCGGCGCGGCCGTCGGCGCGCTGCTCTGCGGAGCGGCGGGCTACGCCGTGGGCGGCGTGTTCGACAACGCCCCCACCGCCGCCGTGCTGGGCGCGGCTTTCGGCGGTCCGGGCGCGGGGGTGGGGTTGGCGCTGGCGTCACCGCGGATGGTCTGCACCCGCTGCGCCCACAAGTGGCGCACCGGCTGGCAGCACGCGCGGGAACTGCTGGTCTTCCTCCCCTCGTTCGGCGCGGCGCTGGGCATCGTGCTGATCGTGAGCCTGGTGCTGCTGGCGATCAAACTCGCCGGGAAACTCCAGACCCCCGACGACGTGATGCTCCAAACCTCTATCGAGGAGGTTCCTCCCGATGACCCCTACGATCCGGATCTGAAGCGCCCCCTTGATCCCATCCAGCAGCCGACCGAGACCGTGCCTGATCCCAGCGAGGACCCGCGGATCGACCCGACCGCGGTGGACCCGGTGAACGAAGACCCCATCGTGGACCCGGTGAAAGAGAGTATGCGGGACAACGACAGCGACGCCTTGAACGTCTCGCCCTTCAACCGGCTGAACTCCAACTCCTCCCTCGGCGTCGGGTCCACTGGGCCGGTCGGCGGGGGGGGCGACCCGTTCGGCCGTGGCCCCGGTAGCGGCAAGAGGCGCGCCACCGGCAAGGGACCGAAAACCGACGACGCGGTGCTGGCGGCCCTCATGTGGCTCAAGCGCCACCAGTCGCCCGATGGCGGGTGGCGGGCGAAGGGCTTCCACGCTCTGTGCGGGAAGGACGCGGAGTCGGACGACAAGGGGGCGAAATTCCCCGGCGCATGCGCCAACCTCGGCGGAACCGACGACACCGGCTGGGAGACCGTGGACGTTGGCGTGACCGGCTTGGCGCTGCTGGCTTACTTGGGCAACGGCCACACCCACCGGGACGGCAAGTTCCGCAAGACCGTGCGTGACGCCCTGACCTACTTGAAGGCCTCGCAGAACGCGGACGGCTCGTTCGGGCCGCAGGACCAGCACCAGGGGAACTACAACCACTCGATTTGCACGATGGCCATTGCGGAGGCGTACGGAATGACGGGCTTCGCCCCATACCGGGAAGTGGCCCAGCGCGCGGTGAACTACATCGTGAGCGCCCAGAACGAGAGCCTGGGTTGGCGTTACGGCGTCAAGCCCGGCGACAACGACTCTTCCGTCACCGGCTGGATGGTGCTGGCGCTCAAGTCAGCCCGCGTGACCGGGCTGGAGTTCCCCGACAAGACCTTTGAGGGCGCGCTCGCCTGGTACGCCATCGCCACCGACCCGGCCTACGGCAAGGTGGGCTACACGGCGCGGGGCGGCCAGCAGGCGCGGTTGCCGAACGCGCAGGGTTTCGCGCAGAACGAGGCGATGACGGCCGTGGCGCTGGTCTCCAAGTTGTTCATGGGCGTTCCCCGGACCGACCCGGCCTTGAAACTTGGCGCCGACGCGCTGGTGTCCGACCTGCCCGCCTGGGGGCCGGAGCCGAAGATTGACTACTACTACTGGTACTACGCCACGCTCTCCCTCTTCCAGATGGACCAGCCCTGGTGGGACAAGTGGTGCGCGCCGGCTTTCAACGTGCTGATCGACAACCAGCGCCAGGGGGCCGGCCAGGCCAAAGACCCCAAGGAGCAGAAAGCGCGCAACTGCGCCGACGGCTCCTGGGACGCCATCGACGCCTGGGGGTCAGCTGGCGGCCGGGTCTACGCCACGGCCATCAACGCGCTGACGCTGGAGACCATCTACCGGTACCGGCGGATCGGCGAGCATTGAGCGGGCGACGCGGTTCATAACGCGGGCGCGGATTTGACCGCGCCCGGCTCTTGCGAGGAAAGGCGAGGCGCGCCGCGGCGCGCCTCGCCTGTCAACCTTTCAAGACCATCGTGGGCATCAATGGGGCGAATCGGCGGCTGGCCCCGCGGCCGCGTCGGAGGGCGGCGAGAGGTAGCGGTGGAGGGTCTTGCGCATCTCTGAAATGGAGTAGGGCTTGGTGACCACGCCGTTGGCGCCGGTCTCCAGGGCGCGGGCGCGGGAGGCCGCGTCGGCCTTGGCCGTGACCATGACCACCGGCGTCTGGTCGCCGGCGGAGCGCAGTTCGCGCAGAATGTCCAGGCCGTCCATGAAGGGCATCATCCAGTCCAGAAGCACGAGGTCGGGGTGGTCGAGGTTCACGCGGGTGAACGTGTCGGAGCCGGAGTCGGCCTCCACGATGTCGAACTCCCCGATGCCGTTGAGCAGCCGCCGCAGGATGTCTCGGTGGTAGGGATCGTCGTCGGCGATGAGGATCTTCTTCGTGCGCGGAGTCGTCGTCATTCGCACGGTTTCCCTTCCCCGGCCAGGTAGCGCCCCAGCCGCAGGCGGACCACGTCAAGGCTGAGGGGCTTGGTGAGGTAGTTGGCCACGCCGCCGGCGAAGGCTTCGAGAATGGAGCGATCATCGGCGCGGGCGGTGACCACCACCACGGGCGCCTCCACCCCAAGATCGCGCAAGGCGGCCACGGCGTCCAGCCCGGAAGCGTCGGGCATCATCCAGTCCAGGAGGACGAGGTCGGGCGACCGGGCGCGAACGCTGGCCAGGGCGCCCGCCAGCGTGCCGGCCTCGACCACCTCGCAGCCCTGGCGGAGGAGGCCGATCATGCGCCGGAGCAGGGCGCGGTCGTCGTCACGGTCCTCCACGATCAGTACGCGCATGGGCGGGGCGCGGGCGGGGCGCCGCGGGG
>JACQVU010000446.1 GCA_016209585.1 Planctomycetota bacterium | reverse complement strand
GCGAGAGAACCCCGGCCACCACCACCGCGCCCGGCCTCGGCCCCGCGCCGAGCGGCGGCCGCGCCAGCACCGCTTCTTCCTCGCCCTCCGGGCGGGTGTCGGCGAGGCGCGCGCGCGGGGCTTCCGGCCGGCGCAGGAGCAGCCAGGCGGCACATGCGCCCGCCCCGCCGGGCAGCGCGAGCGTGAGCGGATCGAAGCCGGGCGCCGCGGCCAGCCGCGCTCCGGTGGCGCCGCCCCAGGCGACCACGGACCACGCGATCATCGGCGGCGCGCCGGAGAAAGGCACGCCCCGCGACAACGTCCGCGCGGCCACCACCGCGGCCAGCGCCGCGAGCGTGAACGGCACGGCCTCGGCCGGGTGGCCGAAGTCGCCGCGCGCCAGGTGCCAGAGCGCGAACCACCCGGCCGCGAGCAGCGCCGCCACCACGCCCGCCGGGCCGCCCAGCGGCCCGCCGCCGCTCCTGGGCCGCCAACCGAGACCCGCGAAGATGAAGACCAGCGCTTCCGCGGCCGCGGCCGCCGCGAAGGGTGGAAGCGATGTCAGCCCGCCCAGGAAGAGGGCGCGGTCGGCCAGATCAACCAGCGCCTGGGCGTCGGTTCCAGCCGGCAGGCCGGCGATGTCGGTGATCTCCGGCCCGCCGCCGGTCCGGCCCGACGCGCCGGAATAGAACAAGTTGCGCCACAGCGCCGGCGCCGCGAGCGCGGCGGTGGTGAAGGCCGCGCCGGCCGCGAAGTCGCCCAGGAACCGCAGCCAGAGCCGCCCGTCCTGGAACGCCCGCGGGGCGGCGCGCGCGCCGCCCCGCGCGGTCGCCGAGGGAGCCGTGGGCCAGGAGAGCGGTTCGGGCATCCGCGTTCGCTGCCCGTGGTGAAATCCCGGACCAGCCGTCAGGGAATGATGATCCGCGACGGCTCCCGGGGCGGTTCGGGCTTCTTCTTCGCCCCCGCGGCGCCGGCGGCCACCGGTCCGGAAGGCGCGCCGCCGGTCTCGGCCTCGCCGTCGTTGGGAAAGAGCGCGGCGTCGATGTGGTCGTGCAGCGCCATCAGCAGCCGCGAGAAATGGGTCTGCGCCGCCAGGTAGCGCAGGCAGACCTGGTGCATGCTGATGGCGTCTTCCATCTCCTTCACCCGGCGTTTCTGCGCCGGTTCGACGGGCAGCATCTCCTGCTCGCGGCGGTGGAGGTCGGTGGCCTCTTTCTGGTAGGCCTGCACCAGATCGTTCGCCTTGGGATCGGCGTCGAACGCGGTCTTCGCCGATGTGAACGCCTTGTACAGGTCCGTCTCCCGCACGCGGCGGGCGAGTTGATCGGCCAGCGTGATGAGTTCGTCGATGTCGTCGGGCATGCGGACAACCTGAAGGGGGAATGAGGCGCTTCCCCGCCGATTCAGCCGCCGGCGTCGGCGAGGCGCTCACGGAACCGGATGTAGTATACCCCGCCCGAAAGACGGGTTCCGCCATGTTCCCCGGAGGGCGTCCACTCTTCGGTCCCGACCAGGAACGGCGGCGCCGACACACTCCAATCGAGGCGCACGCGGGCGACCCGCGCGATACCCATCTCCTCCGGTCGCGGGAACCGCGCGCATACTCGCCCGGTCTCAAGGTCCACCAGTTGCCCCTCCTCCGCCGTCACCACGCAGAGTTGGTGCCGGGGCGGGGCGCGCATCCCAAAAGGAGACCGCAGGGGGCCGGCGGGCGGCGCGGCGACGAACGCCTCGGCGATGGGGGTCTGCCAACGCTCCGCGCCGTCGTCGCCCACGCAGAGCAACCGTTCCGACGTGGCGATGACCACTCCGCGCGACTCCTCCCCGTACGGCACAACGTCCCGCGGCGCCTCGCCGATCCGCCGCCGCCACTTCTCCTGGCCCGGCGGCAGGCCGTGCACCACCCACACCTCCGCCGCCCGTGGCGGGGCGTAGGCCGCCGTCTCCCCATCCAGGAAAACGGCGCGGTTGCCGCCGCCGCCGGCGGGATCGAGATCGCCGACGCGGGCGAGCGTCCACGGCGCCGCGCCGTCCTGCGCGCCAGCGCCGCCCCGGCCCGGAGATACGAGATAGATCTCGCCGCCCACCAGCAGCAGCGCGCCCGCGCCGGCCGGCGCGACGCGCGCCGACCTCTCCCGCCCCGGCGCGCCGGGCGCCGGCGCGGGCAGCGGCAACTGGATCGGCGCCGCGCCCGGAATAACGACCACCGCGTGCGTGGCGGTCACCGCGAAAACACCGTTCGTCGAGACGGCGGCGTCCAGCAACTCGCCCGCGATCTCCACCGGCGGCGACGCCGCATCGGCTCGGCGCAGCGCGAAGGCTTCGCCGTCAGCCGTGACCACCAGGGGCTGCGACGCGCCCGGCTCCGACGGGCCGCGGCTCGCCAGGCCGAGCGCCACGGCGCGCCCCTTCCAGCGCAGGCGCGGCTCTTCCTCGGCGACGCCGGTGGCGTCGATGCGAACCATCGCCCCGCCGCCGTCGTCCGATTCGCAGACCGCCCACGCGCAACCGTCGGCGGCCGGGTAGCGATCCCATTCCAGAAACGTCACCTTGCCGGGCAAACCGCGCGCGGCCCAGTCCGCTTCCCACGGCGCGGAGGCGCAGCCGACGCCCAGGAACACGCCGACGGACGCCAGCAACGTCGCCAGCCGGCGAGCGAGCGCCATTCGCGCGCCGCCATTGGCCGCCGCCGCGCGCGGCGGCTTCGTGGAAACCCACCGATTCGGAGCACGGATGACGATCATGCGTGAGTGAATTGTACACCGCGCGGCTGGGCCGCTAAGAGCCTATTTCGGCGGGCGCTTCGCCCGCGATCTCGCTGCCGGCGGCGGCCGCGGCGACGCGACGGGCGTCACCCGTCGGCCGGGCGCGCGCGGTTGACGGCCACGATGCGCTCCACGATGGCGCGGTCCTTGGGCAGCAGCCGGTGGGCCTCCCGGAAGGTCGTGAGCGCCCCGGCGTAGTCCTCCCGCGCCAGCAGATCGTCGCCCCGCGCCAGCAGCCGACGGGTGGCGTCGCGACGGTCGCGGGCGGTGTCGCGCAGCCGGCGCACGGATTCGAGCGCGCCGTCGAGCAGCAGCAACTCGTCGCAGGCCGCGAGCAGGGCGTCGAGGTCTTCCTCCTTCATGGCCGCGTCGATGGCAGAGAGGAGGTTCTTCTTGCGGTCGATGGCGCGGAGGGCGGAGACGTCGCCGCGATATTTCAGGAGGTCGCGGTCGTCGGGGGCGACCTTGAGGCCCTCCTCGATGGCCTCGAAGGCCTTGTCGAAGGAACGGGCGTCGATGAACAGTTTGATGGAGGCCTGGTACTGCCGGATCTGCTTGGCGCGGTTGGCCTCGTTCTCGGCCTGGAAGATCAGCGTGGTCAACTCGTCGCTGCCGGGCCGCTCCTTCCACGCCGCCAGCAAGGCGGCCAGCGCTCCGGAGGGGTTGGCGGCCTCCAGCAGCGCGCGCGCCTTGAGCACCGCGTCCCGCCGCCCCGGATCGGGCGGCTCGGCCCCTTCCTCGTCCGGAAGCGGCGGCGGACCGGCGCGCCCGGCCGTCACGCCCGCGCCCGCGAACTCCGGCGCCAGAACGCGCTCCACCTCCTCCCGCGCGGCCTCGGCGCTGGGGAAGCGGTCGGCGACTTTCTTGGCCATCAGCCGCGCCACCAGCGCCTCCACCTCGGGCGTCACGCCGGCCGCGAGGGCGCGCAGCGGCACCGGTTCCTCATTCAGATGTTTCATGAGGATGGCGAAGGTGGAGGCCCCGTCGAAGGGCCGGCGTCCGGCCAGCATGTGGTAGAGCGCCGCGCCCAGGGAGTAGAGGTCGCACCGCTCGTCGATCTCCTCCTCGTTGATCACCTCCGGCGCCATGTAGTGCGGGCTGCCGACGATCTGGCCCTCGCCGGTGATCTTCGCCTCCCGGTCGAAGATGTTCTTCACCAGCCCGAAGTCGGCCACCTTCACCCCGCCACCGGGGGTGATGATGATGTTCTCGGGTTTGATGTCACGGTGCACCAGGCCGCGCTCGTGCGCGTAGGTCAGCGCCCGGCAGACCGCCAGCATCACCCGCAGCGCCTCGGCCGGCTGGTAGGCCCCCCGCGCCTCGATGACGGCGGCCACGTCCTGGCCTTCAACGAACTGCATCGTGAAGAAGTGGTAGCCATGCTCCCACCCGACGTTGTAGACCGGCACGATGTTCTCATGTTCCATCCGGGCGGCCGCGCGCGCCTCGTTGTAAAAGCGGCGCACCGACGCCGGGTCTTTCAGCAGGTCCTTGCGCAACAGTTTGACCGCCACCACCTTGTCCAGCAGCGCGTGCCGCGCGCGGTACACCGCGCCCATGCCCCCTTCCCCCACCTTCTGGATCAACTCGCACCCGCCGATCACCAGCCCCAGCGCGGCGTCGGCGTCGGTCTCGCCCGCGACCCCGCCGGGAAGTGGTGGTGGCTCCGGCCCGTCCGGCCGCGCCCAGGCGCGCGTCGCGGCCGCCTCGCTTCCTCCCGCCGCCGCGGCCGCGCCTTGCCCGCCGTTCTCGCCTTTCGCGCCTTCCCGCCTTGCCCCCCCCGCGCCGGGCGCCGGCGGCGGGCCGGCCGGAACCGGCGGCGGCTGGTCGCGCCGCCAGACGGCTTCAAGCCCGCCGGCGCGCGGTTCCAGCGCCAGTTCGCCGGGGGCCAGGTCGGCCAGGGGCATTTCGCCGCTGTCCGGCACGCGCAAGGCCGTGAGGCACCTGGGGCAGATGAACCTCTTGCCGGGGTCGTACCCCCGCACGTTGTACGCCGCGTGGCAGTAGCCGCAGACCAGCACTTCCTTGTGCTGGCCCGTCAGCGCCTCCTGGATGTGGTGGACGCTGACCAGTGATTCGTCGACCAGGTAGTAGCCGAGCGGGCGGGTGATGCCTTCCTCGCGGTCGCGGCGCTGGCGGGCGAGGCAGCGCTCCAGGTCCTCGTCGGCCAGGTAGCCGCGCGCCACCAGGATCGCGCCCATGGCCCCGGCCCGCCGCCCGGCGTCGCGCTGTTCCGGGGCGAGACCGGCGGCCTCCTCGGTCGCGGCCAGCAGGGCGGCGAGATCGGCGGAGGTCACCAGCCCCATCCTGACCAGCAGCGTGCCCAAGCGGTTGTCACGCGCGCCGCCGGGCGCCGACGCGATCTCCCGCCGGGCGCGCTCCACGTCCGCCTGGCTCACCAAGCCGCGCTCTACCGCCAGACGCGCGATGAGATCGTCGGTCGACTGGCTCATGGACCGCGGGATCGTGCCCCCGCGCGGGGCGCCGGGAAGACCATCACCTGTTCCCTTTCCTGTGCTATTTTGACGACTTTGACACGAACTTTCAATGTCATGAAGCCCGCCGCACGAGGGAAGTGGTCAGTTGTCAGTGGTCAGTGGTCAGGCAATGTCGCGCTCCAGTCCCCATC
>JACQVU010000451.1 GCA_016209585.1 Planctomycetota bacterium | reverse complement strand
GCGCATGCCCTCCGCCGTGGGCTACCAGCCGACGCTGGGAACGGAGATGGGGGAGTTGCAGGAGCGCATCACCTCCACCAAGCGCGGGTCGGTCACTTCGGTGCAGGCGATCTACGTGCCGGCCGACGACTACACCGACCCCGCGCCGGCCACGGCGTTCACCCACCTGGACTCGACCACCAACCTCTCGCGCGGCATCGCCGAGAAGGGCATCTACCCCGCCGTGGACCCTCTCGAATCCACGTCGCGCATCATGGATCCGCAGTACGTGGGCGAGGAGCACTACAAGGTGGCGCGGCGCGTGCAGCAGATCCTCCAGCGCTACAAGGAACTGCAGGACATCATCGCCATTCTGGGCATGGACGAACTGTCGGAAGACGACAAGGCGCTGGTGGGCCGCGCGCGGCGAATCGAGGTGTTCCTCTCGCAGCCCTTCTTCGTGGCGCAGACGTTCACGGGCACGCCGGGGAAGTACGTGGAAGTGGCCGACACCGTGCGCTCGTTCGGCGAGGTGGTGAACGGCAAGTGGGACCACCTGCCGGAAGACGCCTTCCGGTACGTGGGCAACATCGACGAAGTGGTCGAGAAGGCGAAGAAACTGGGGGTGAAGGTGTGAGGGGTGGTACACTCGCGAAGGGTTTCGCGGAGAGGTTGTCGGGAACAGGGGGTTCTTGGGTCGGTGGTTCCGAAGTCATGGCCAGGAAAGCGTCATCAATTCAACCCACGATCACTCCGACTCCGCTGACATACCTGGTGACGATCTTTTTTCGCCCCCGGGAAACGTCGACGGATCCGGCGGCTGCCGTCGAGATGATCTATCCGTCAGACCTGCGAGAACGTCTTCTTCTCATCTTCGGAGATCCGATCCGCACGACGGTTTCGCTCGAAGGCGGCGGGGCGGTGTGGAACGCCGTCAAACAAGGTATCTCCGGTGCTGGAAACAAGGTCGCGATGTTTCGTCCCGGACAGGTGTCGGCTCAGGCTCCGACTCCGGAGGAAACGGCAGCAGCGATAAAGTCGCTCTACGCGGCCTTCGCAGGCGCAAATCCACACCTGAAGGCGAGCCTGTGCGTTTCGCGGTACGAATTTGAGTTTATGTTGCATAACGTGTTATCGAGCGGGGATTGGCTGGCGGACCGTTTTGTTCGCCACGCGATTGCGTTGCAGGATGGTTGGCATGTTCCGCGCGCGAAAGTTGCTTTTTCGGTGAATCGTGGTGAAGGCGTCGAGTACTCGATTCGCATCGAACCCCGCGCCGGGAAAGAAGCGTACTTTTTTGTCGAGGCTCAGTCGGGCTTGGAGCCACTCGGCATCATCGATCCCGTGAACGACTCGCATTGGTGCAGGTATCTCCAGGAGGGCCTTGACCGCGCGCGGGAACTGGTGCTCGCGTGGTTCCAGGCGCCGCGCCGCAGTGACAAAACAACTTCCAAGCAGAAGTGAACAATCTCGTGCAACGGAAACCTCTCATGTTTGCTTCACACCCGACGATCAACGAAGAACTTGCGAATGAGGAAACGACAGTTTTCTCTTCGACGCAGGCTTCATGGAAGAAGGGGCTCACGCGCGACAGTGGCAAGGCTCTCGATGAAGTTGTATTTTCTTTCGCGCTGCCCCCCGGAGCGTTCACGCAGGGCCGGACATTCTCCTTCGGATGCGAAGCAGATCTGGAGCGTCTCGCCAACGCGGCGCTCGCTCGGCCCGAAGCCCCCGTCCTGGGAGTTTCCACGGCGAACGCCTACGACGATGCTGTCGCCAGGTTCTTCGCCAACGCGACACCCGATGAGTTGGCTGAAATGGAGGCCATCTCGGACGCGTACCACACCGATCCCATCGATGAATCCTGATGTCAGCGGCGCAGCATCGGGGCGAAATCTGGGAAGTCAGGCTCGACAAGGCACGCCCCGCCGCGGTGCTTACGCGGGAATCAGCGATTTCGTCCCTGCCGGAAATCGTCGTCGTTCCGTTCAGCACATCGTTCAGAAGCGCACCGACTTCGGTAGGTGTGCGGTGCCCCGCCGGGGTGGGTGGTTTGCAGAAGGACTGCGTGGCGGCGTGTTGGTTGGTGGGAGCGGCACATAAGAAGAGGTTTCTGCGCCGCATCGGCATGCTTCCGTCGGACTACCTCTGGCGCATCATCGAAGGCGTTCTGCATTCGCTCCACTTCGACGAGAAACCAAGAGTCTCGCAACCGGGGCAGTTCGTTCATCGCACGTGTCGATCCACGGGCACCAAAGGTTGATCGCAAAGGCTCCAAATGCCCACCATCAAATGCTCCATCGTCACGCCTGAATCGCTGCTGCTCGACAACGCCGAGGTCGACTCCGTCGTCGTCCCCGGGTTCGACGGCGAGGTCGGCTTTCTCCCCCAGCATGCGCGTTATCTCGGCGCGCTGGGCGCCGGCGAGCTCCGTGTTCGCATGCCCGGCAACACCGTGCGGCGCTGGTTCGTCTCCGGCGGCTTCGCCCAGGTGGCCGCCGGCGGCGTCAGCGTCGTCACCGATGAGGCCGTTCCGGCCGAGCGGCTGGCCGCGAGCGAGGCCACCCTGCGCGCCCGCATGGACACCCTCCTCGCCCAGAAGTCCCACACGCTGATGGAAGACGAGGCCCGCGCCGCCGATCTCGCGCGGCTGCGCGCCATGCTCACGGTCATCCAGCGCGCGCGCTGAGGCCCTCTCTGGTCGGCTTCCCGCCGGGCGATCTCCCGCCGCGCCGGAGCGACCTCGCGACCGCGTCACTCAGGCACCCCCGCGGCGCGGGCGGCGCGCTCTATCTCGTCGCGCACCTTGGGGTCGCTGTCCACCGCGGCGCGCGCCCGCAGCGCCGGCTGCGCCTTGCCGCGCCAGGCCGTCGCCAGCGAGTGCGCCGCCAGCATGCGGTGATCAGGATGATCATCGGCCAGCAGCGCCTCGAACGCCGCACGGGCGATGTCGTCTTCCTCCGAGGTCAGCGGCGGCGCGCCGCGCTCCTTGAGCATCGCCGCCGCGAACGCGCGCATGGCCGGGGAGCCGGCCTGGGCGTCGCGCAGCAGTCGCTCCTGCACGCGCGTCGGCGGCGCCAGTCGCCTCCAGGCCCCGAAGGCCGCGGCGCGAAGCCACAAAAGGCCGTTCTCCTCGTCGCCGTCGAAAAGCGTGAGAGTGAAGGAGACAAAGAGCGCCTCCAGGTCCGGCGCGGCTTCCTCCACGCGCGCCCGCGCGCAGGCCGTGGCGGCCGCGACCTGCACGGCGGCGCGTTCATCCCGCAGCAGCGCGCGAGCCTGGTCGCAGACCGGGGGCGGCGAGGCTGGAACGACACGCTCCAGCGCCAGGAAACACTCGGCCGCGTCCTTCGACGCCAGCGCCGCGCTCACCTGCTCGTCGCCGGCGGGCGGGCTGTGGACCAGGACTTCGCCGGCCACGCGCTCAACGAGGCGCAGAGGAAGCGTCTCAGCCGGCCGCGCGATGAGGCTGGCGAGGAAGGCGCGCCCCGGCTCGACGATACGCGCGGTGCGGAACCGGGCCGCGATCTGGAAACAGTCCGCCGCCTTGGGGAGATCGCCCGGCCGGAGGAACCGCTCGACCAGCGCGTCGAAGCCGGCGGAAGAGTTGAGGCGCTGGAGCGCCGCGCCGGCGCACATGCGCACTTCCCGCTCCGGGTCGTCAAGCCGCGAAATCAAGGCGGGGGCGCTTTCCTGGTCGTCCAGTTCGCCAAGCGCCAGCGCCGCCGCCGCGCGCACCCGGGCCGAGGGGTCGGCCAGCAGCCCGCGCACGTCCGGGGCGGCGTCGCGCGCGCCCAGCGCCGCCAGGCCCGTCGCGCCCTCCGCGCGCTGGCGCGCGTCGTCGGAGATCAGCATCTCGCGGCAGGCGTCAGCATCAGGCGGAACGCCGCGGCGCGCCCCGCTCTCCGAGCCGCACCCCAAGAGGAGCGCCCCGCCGGCGACAAGAGCCGCGACCAGGGCGAGCGCCGGCGCGGCGGGAAGGACGGAAAGGCTGGGGCGCATGAGAGATGTTTCAGTGGCCTGCGAAACAGCGATCTGTTTCCTGGAGGGGCACATCATCAGGCCCGCGGCGAGGAACCGCAAGCCATCAGGTGCGAGTCCGATATCCAGGTAACCATCGCCCCAAAAAAGGGCGCGAGGGGTGCTTGACGCGCGGCGGGGGTCGTGCTAGCCTTCTGTCAGTACCTCGTGCTGTTCGTTCACGGCGGCTGCGGTCCGCCCCACCAGGCAACCCATCAATGGGTTGCGGCCCGCGTCAGCGAGCCACGGGACCGAGCGCGGGAGCGAAGCAGCCGCATCCTCTCCGGTCTGAGAGCGGTGTTCAGCCGGCGGCGCTTGTGAGGCCGCGCGGCAATGGGCGTGCTGGGCGTTTCCGCGAGACGCCACGGCGGGCCGTGTGGCCCGTCTCGCGGCTGACTGCCCATGTGCCTAAGTGTGGTGCGACCCGATTCCCCACGCGTTGGGGTGTCCCGGTAGATCTTCCCGAAGTCGTCACATCTTCTTGGCCGGCCAGGTTGTGTCGCCCACATTGTTCGTCATCGACGGCTTTTCGTACGCCTTCCAGGCCTTTTTCGGGGTGCGTCCGTTGACGGCCCCGGACGGCGCGCCGACGCAGGCGGTTTTCGGCTTCGCCCAGATGCTCATGAAAGTGTTGCGCGAGGAGAAACCCGACGCCCTGCTGGCGGCGTTCGACACGCCCGAACCGACGTTTCGCCACCAGCGATACGCCGGGTACAAGGCGAGCCGCGCGGCCACGCCGGACGATCTCTTGCGGCAGATTCCCGTGCTCTTCGAGTTGCTGGCGGCCTTTGGCGTGCCGGTGACGCGCGCGCCCGGATGGGAGGCGGACGATCTGATCGCCACGGTGACGCGCGCGGCGCGCGACGCGGGCGTGACGGTGAACATCGTGTCGCGAGACAAAGACCTCTACCAGGTGCTCGACGACGGGGTCTTCTTCTACACCCCGGCCGACGGCTCGCGCTTCGGCCTGCCGGAGTTCCGGGCGAAATGGGGCATGGAGCCTTCCCAGGTGCCGGAGTACCTCGGGATGCGCGGCGACGACGTGGACGACATTCCCGGCATTCCGGGCGTGGGCGAGAAGACGGCCCGCGACCTGATCGCCGCGTACGGCTCCGTTGACGGCCTCTACGGCGATCCGGGCCTTTCGCGCGCCGGCGGATGCCGGTTGACGGCGAAGCAGAAGCAGAACATCGCGGCCTTTCGCGACCAGGCGCTCCTGTCGCGGGACTTGGCGCGGGTGCGCGCCGACGCGCCGGTGGAGCCGGAATGGACGGCCTACCGGCTGCGCGGCTTGGACGGCCCAAGGGTCGCCGCGCTCTTCACCCGCCTCGGTTTCAAGACCCTGCTGGCGCAACTGGAGGCGAAGGAGGCCGGCGTCACCTCCGCCGTGGCGGCCGCCCGCCGCGAGCAGGCTGCGGGGGTGGACTGGCGCTGCGTCAACACGCCGGAGCAACTGCGGGCCTTCGTGAACGAGATGTCGGCCCAGCGCGAGGTGGCCTTCGACACCGAGACCACCGGCCTGCGCGAGTGGGAGGCGCGCCTGGTGGGCTGCTCCTTCTCATGGAAGGAAAGGCAGGCCTTCTACCTGCCGGTGCGCGCGCCGCTGGGCGAGCGCACGCTGCCGGAGGCGGAGGTGCTGGCCGCCATCCGCCCGGCGCTGGAGAACCCGGCGGTGCGCAAGGTGGGTCAGAACATCAAGTTCGACGCCCTGATCATGCGCTGGCGGGGCATCGCGCTCCGCGGCGCGGCGTTCGACACGATGATCGCGGGCGCCCTGCTCAACGCCGGCGCCGGCGGTCACGGCCTGGACCGGCTGGCGCAGGACTACCTCGGCCACCAGACCATACCGATCACCAGCCTGATCGGCGAGGGGCGCAAACAGATCACCATGGACCGCGTGCCGCTGGGGGCGATCACCCCCTACGCGGCCGAGGACGCCGACATCGCCCTGCGCCTGGCGCGCGTCCTTTTGCCGAGGCTCAAGGCCGAGGGGTTGTGGGATCTCTTCACCAACATCGAGATGCCGCTGGTGGAGACGCTGACCGACATGGAGGCCACCGGCATCCGGGTGGACGCCGACCTTTTGCGCGCGCTCTCCCGCGAACTCGCCGCGCGCGAGGCCGCGCTGGAAGCGGAAATCCACGCGCTGGCCGGCCACGCCTTCAACGTCCATTCGCCGAAACAACTGGAGGTCGTGCTGTTCGACGAACTCGGCCTGGAATCCGGCCGGCGGACGAAGACCGGCCGCTCCACCGACGCCGAAGTGCTGGAGACGCTGGCG
>JACQVU010000444.1 GCA_016209585.1 Planctomycetota bacterium | reverse complement strand
GCCCCGCGCCCCGCGCCCCGGTGCAACGTGAGCGACACCACCTACGAACCCGTGAAGAGCGTCGGGGAGATGTACCCCGACGCCTACTTCGCCAACCGCGTGGGCAACGACCCGCGGCGCCAGGCGCAGTTCCAACTGGAGGCGGCGTTGATTCGAAAGTACGTCGAGTCCGGCCCCATCCTGGACGTCGGCTGCTCCACCGGCGAGTTTCTCCAGGCCCTCGCCTGGCCGGGGGAGCGGCACGGCATGGAAGTCTCCGTTCACGCCCGGCGGATCGCCCAGGAGCGCGGCGTCCGATTCGACCGCGACATCTTCAACGCCGCCGATTTCTTCGCCTGCGTCGTGTTCCGCGGCACCATTCAGCACATCGACGAGCCGTTCCGCTTCATCAAGCAATCGAACCGCGCGATGCGGGTGGGCGGCCACCTCTTCTTCCTGGCCACGCCCAACCTCAACTGCCCGGTCTACCGGTGGACGAAGCGGCTGCCGATCATCGATCCCGCCACCAACTACTACGTGCCGGACGACGTGAACCTGCCCATGGCGTTGCGCAACTTCGGTTTCGAGGTTCTGGAAATCCGCTATCCCTACTGGAATACCCCTTACTGCCGGCCGCTGCGCGACCACCTGCTCTTTCTCCTCAACCTGTTCTCCCGCCGCTACCGCCCCCACGCCTTCTGGCGCAACAGCATGGAGGTGGTGGCGCGCAAGGCGCGGACGATATAAGAGCCTGTTATGGTATAATGGCTTGAGCGAGTCACACCCACCGCAGGCTCGTTGAACACGAACACTCGCTGCGCATGCGCTACGGTGAAGCAATTTCGGGCAAGGAACTGGAGCGCGCCACCAGCACGTGGAGCGATTTTCTCGAGGCGTTCCGCGATGAGAAGAGCGCGTTCGTCATGGCCCACTGGTGCGGCGACGGCGCTGTCGAGGCTCAAATCAAGGAAGAGACCAAGGCCACCATCCGCTGCATTCCGTTCGGGAACCCGACGGAGGCGGGCGCGTGCGTCAAAAGCGGCCGGCCGTCATCCCAGCGGGTGCTGTTCGCCAAAGCGTACTGACAGCCTGCCGGCAAAATCCTGCCGGGTAGAAACCGGTGCACGGTTCACGGCTCACGGTTCGTGGTTCACCGTTCAAAACAAAAGTGCCGGATGGACCAGGGGACCGAAGATCGGGAGGAGGACACGGATTGAAAGCCCGCGAATTGCTGAAACTGCTCAAGAAAGAGGGCTGGGAGATCGTCCGGACGCGCGGCAGCCACCGGCAATTGCACCATCCGTCGAAACCGGGTACGGTGACCGTGTCGGGCCACCTGAACGACGACGTTCACCCCAAGACCTTGAAAAGCGTCCTGCGACAGGCAGGGTTGGAGGAAGCATCATGAAGGAGTACACGGTCATCTACGAAGGAGGCAAGCACAATTGGTCGGCATACGTTCCCGACCTGCCCGGCTGCATCGCCACGGGCAAGACGAGGAAGGAGGTGGAACGGATGATTCGCGAGGCCATCGAGTTCCACATCGAGGGCATGAAGGCCCGTGCCGAACCGGTGCCGGAACCGAGCATTGAAGCGGGCGTGGTGACCGTCGCCACTGAGTAAGGCCTCTGGTCGAGTTTCTCTGGCCAGGGGATCGATGAAACAGATCGCTCTTCGCCCCCTGGACTTCCACGGAGAGTGGAACTACGAGATCGCTCCCCACGGCGAAGCGATCAGGTAAATTCGATCGGGGGCCTAAACCAGTGGAGAAAGGGGATATCGCCGCGAATTCATACGCCGGTTCAGCGACGCAGCGAACTACGAACCGCGAGCCACGAACCGCGCACCGTTTTCCGCCTCGCCTAGACTTCACCGACCGGCGCTGACCCCGCTCCCTTCCCCGTTGCCCCGCGTTCGTGCTTCGCCCATAATCCCCGCCGCTTCTCGCCGCCCGGATTCACTCCCCTTCAGCCCCGGAAGCGCCATGGCGAAAGTCGGCATTCTCACGTTCTCTGACGGTCGCGACTTCGTGCACAAGAAACTCACGGGGATGCTCGCCTCGTTCCAGGACCGCCTCAAGCAGCGGCTGGAGGGCGCGGGGCATCAGGTGGTGACGGCGAACTGGGTGTGGACGAACACGGCGGCGCGGACGGAAGCGCAAAAGATGGCGAAGGCGGGGGTGGAGTGCACGATTTTCAATTACTGCGTCTGGTGCTTCCCGCACTTCACGGCGCTCGCGGCGCAATACGTGCCCAGGCCCATTCTCGCGTTCGGCTGCATCAACCCGGCCTATCCCGGCATGGTGGGGCTGCTGGCGGGCGTGGGCGGGCTGAACCAGATCGGCGTGCCGTACGAGCGCGTGTTCGGCGAGATCGAGGATGAAGCCGTTTTCGCGCGGGTGCAGACGTTCGTGCGCGCGGCGCACGCGGCCAACGCGCTCAAGGGGGAAACGTTCGGCCTCGTGGGCGGGCGGCCCATGGGCATGTACACGGCGGTGAGCAACACCGACCAGTGGATGACGCAGTTCGGCGTCGACGTGGAACACATCGATCAATGGGAACTGGTGCGCCGCGCGCCCGAAGTCCCCGCCGCGAAAGTGACGAAAGCGCGGAAGTGGCTCGAAAAACTGGTGGGTCGGAACACGCCCGACAAGGGCATCAAATACGACGGCAAGCAACTGACACCCGAGAAACTCGAGCGTCAGATCCGCACCTATTACGTCATGCGCGCCCTCATCGACGAGTGGAACCTGGACTTCTGCGGCATCAAGGGCCAGCCGGAATTGACGAACAACTGGTGCACCATGGACGTGCCGGAAGCGTTCCTCAACGACCCGTACGATTGGGACGGCCAGAAGCCCATCACCGTCTGCTCCACCGAGGCCGACATGGACGCCGCGCTCACGATGGAGATCATGAAACACCTCTCCGGAACGCCCGTGCTCTTCGCCGACGTGCGGCACTATTTCGAGGAGCGGCGGGTCTTCGATCTGGTCAACTCGGGCGAGCACGCCACCTGGTTCGCCCGTTGCTCGCCCGACCCCGAAGTGAACCTCGCCAACACCATGTTCCGCCCCGAGGGCTTTTATTTTCCAGCCGGCGGGGCGTCGGTGATGCACATCGCCCATCCGGGGAAGGTGACGTTCGCGCGGCTGACGCGCAAGAGCGGCAAGTACTGGATGGCCATCTTCACCGGCGAGTTCGTCCGCTTCGGCGCTGAGGCCGACTGGAAGCGCAACGCGTCCGACGAAGAATGGATGCTGATCAACAAGGTGCAGGACAACTGGCCCCACGCCTTCGCCCGGTTCGATTGTTGCGCGGACCACTTCTTCCAAACCTACGCCAGCAACCACATTCACGCCATCTATGGCGACTGGACGGCGGAACTGGAACTCGTCTGCAAGAACCTCGGCATCGACGCCGTGCGCTTCCCCAAGGCGACGCGCTGACGCGGGGGGAGCCGCCATCCGCGGTCGAGGCGGCGTAATCGGTCACCCCCTCCAGAGACTCGTCCGCAGATTGCGCAGATGAACGCAGAAGTCGCCGGAGGATGAGAACGGTTACCGCGCCGCACCCGCAGCCGCAGCCGCATCCACCGCCGGTTCCCCGGACGTGCTATACTGCGAAAGGGCGGCGTGAACACGGAACCCCGCCAACCGACCGATGTTCGACGGTTTCTTTCCGCTTTCCTTCTGCGCGTCTCTCGCGTTGCTGGTCTACGCGCTTTTCGCCTTGCGCCGCGAGCGGCGCCGCTTCTTCACCGACGTGGTGGACAAGGCGCTGCGCACCTCGCCACCCGAACCGCTGGACCTGGACGCCATCGGCCGCAAGTACAAGGTGCGCGCCCAGGCCGCGGCCGCGCTGGTGTCCCGCGTCTTCGACCGGTACGCCGAGGAACTGCGCGCCGCCGGCGACTCGCCCCGCGTTGCCCGCCGCCTGGCCGAGGCGGCGCGGGTGATCGGCCGCGCGCCGTCCGGCGACGATCAGCCGGCGCCGCCGGGAGCGGCCTTGCTCAGCCCCCCGCCGGCGGCCGGGGCGGGCGGTGATGGAGAAGACGACGGCGACGGGACGATCTCCCAGGCGCGGGATCTGCTCATCGGCCGCGGCCTGCTTCGCCCCGTCGAACCGGAGGCGACGGACCGGGGGGCCGCCTTCGGCCCGGTCGACGGGGCCGCCCCGGCGGGGGCGGGCGAACACCTCATCGGCCGTGAGGTGGGCGGGTGCCGCCTGTTGCGGCGCATCGGCGAAGGGGGCATGGGCGTGGTCTACCTGGCGCACCACGAGGGCCTTGGGCGGCGGGTGGCGGTGAAGGTGCTGCGGGAATCGCTGGACGGCGCGGGCGCCGTGCCGCTCGCCCGGTTCCAGCGTGAGGCCCGGACGGCCGCGCGGCTGGACGATCCCCGCATCGTGCGCGTGTTGCACGTCGGCCGCGACGGAGCGCTCTGTTACATCATCATGGAACATGTCGCGGGCCAGAACCTCGACCGTCTGGCGCGTTCCGCGCCGGGCGGGAGACTGGGCGCGGGCCAGGCGACCGCCATTCTGGAGGAGATCGCCCGCGCCCTGGTCACGCTGCATGGGGCCGGCATCGTGCACCGCGACATCAAGCCGCAGAACGTCATCGTCGGCGCCGACGGGCGGGTGGTGGTGTCGGACTTCGGGCTGGCGCGGGTGCGCGACGAGTGGTCCGCGCTCACCCGCACCGGGCAGGTGCTGGGCACGCCCGACTACATGGCCCCGGAACAGTGCCAGGGGGCGGAGGCTGACGAGCGTTCCGACCTTTACGCCTTGGGCGGCGCTTACTTCTTCATGCTCACCGGCGCCCCGCCCTTCACCGCGGCCACGCCGCTGGCGGTAATGTACCAGCACCTGCACGATCCGGCGCCGCCGCCGTCGGCGCGTGCGCCGGGTGTGCCGCCCCACTGCGACGCCCTCGCCGCGCGGCTCCTGAAGAAAGCGCCGGCGGATCGCTTCCAATCCGCGCGGGAAGTGGTGGAGGCCGTCGCCGCGCGCGCCGTCGCGTCCCTCGTGGAGCCGGGGCCATGACTCGCGCCGGGCGATACACGCGGTCGGAAGAGGCCTTCGCGCGCGCGCGCCGCGTGCTGGCCGGGGGCGTCAACTCTCCGGTGCGCGCCTTCAAGGCTGTGGGCGGCACGCCGGTCTTTTTCGCCCGCGGCAAAGGCTCGCGGCTGGTGGACGTTGACGACCACCAGTACGTGGACTACGTCGGTTCGTGGGGGCCGCTCATCCTGGGCCACGCGCCGGCGCGGGTGATCGAGCGCCTCATGGTGGCCGCGGCCGGCGGCACGTCGTTCGGCGCGCCGACCACGGCTGAGACCGAACTGGCCGAGTTGATCGCACAGGCGCTGCCAGCCGTTGAATCGCTGCGCTTCGTCAACTCCGGCACCGAGGCGGTGATGAGCGCCCTGCGCCTCGCCCGCGCCTTCACCGGTCGCCCGCTGATCTTCAAGTTCGCCGGTTGCTACCACGGCCACTGCGACGCCCTGCTGGTGGCCGGCGGGTCGGGCATGGCCACGCTGGGCGCGCCCTCCTCCCCCGGCGTCACCGAGGGGGCGGCGCGCGACACCATCGTGCTGCCCTACAACAACCTCGACGCCGTGGCCGCGGCGCTGCAACGCGACGGCGCGCGGGCCGCGGCGGTGATCGTGGAGCCGGTCGCCGGCAACATGGGCGTCGTGCCGCCCGCGCCCGGCTTCCTCCAGGGGCTGCGGGATATCTGCTCCCGCCACGGCGCGCTTTTGATCTTCGACGAGGTGATGACGGGCTTCCGCGTGGCCTACGGCGGCGCGCAGACGCTCTACGGCGTCACGCCCGACCTCACCACGCTCGGCAAGATCATCGGCGGCGGACTGCCCGTCGGCGCCTACGGCGGACGCCGCGAGATCATGGCCCTGGTCTCGCCGGAAGGCGCGGTCTACCAGGCCGGCACGCTCTCGGGCAATCCGGTGGCCATGGCCGCCGGCATTGAGACTCTGCGCCTGTTGCACGGCCTGGGGGTCTACGAGCAGTTGGAGCGCGCCTCGTCCTCGCTGGCGGCCTGCTTGGAGGAAGCGGCCCGGCAAGCCGGCGTGGCCGCGGTGGTCAACCGGGTGGGATCCATGCTGACGCTTTTCTTCCTCGCCGCCGGCCGGCCGGCGCGGGTGGAGAACTGGGAGGACGCCTCCCGGGCCGACACCGCCGCCTACGCGCGTTTTTTCCGGGCCATGTTAGACCGGGGGGTCTACCTGCCGCCGGGGCAGTACGAGGCGCTGTTCGTCTCGGCGGCGCACGATGAAGAGGACCTGGCGCTCACCGCGGCCGCCGCGCGGGAGGCGATGCGGGCGGCGCGGGGAAGTTCTCCGGGGGGCCATGTTCCGCTTTGACAGCGGGGGCGGAAATGGTACCATCATGAGGGAGTAGGCTCCGGCGTCCCCTCGGCGGAGCGGTTGTTGAGGGATTCTATGGAACGGTGCACCCCACAGGGCGGCCGGCGCGGGGGTTTCACGCTCGTGGAACTTCTGGTGGTGCTGCTGGTGATCAGCATCCTGGCGGGCATGGGAACCGCGCTGGTGTCGTACGTGATGAAGCGCGCGACGATCACCCATACGGAGGTTCTGGTGAAGGGGTTGTCGCAGGCGTGCGCGCGGTACATGAACACCTATGGGGCTTTTCCGCCGAACTCGGGGTCGTTCCAGGACACTGACGCCGTTCTGCGCGCCTTGGGCGGTCCGACGTGGAACAACGGCGCGAAAGATACGACGGAGTACCTGAAGGTGCAGATCGGCGGCTCGGTGGCGGAAGACCCGCCGGGGTCGGGGAAGCACCATTTTGTCGATGGGTGGGACAACAAACTTTACTATTCCAATAACCTGAACAGCCCCCCGGCCGGGTACGCCGCCCAGAAGCGCAAGAACGTGGGCCAGGTGGACGTCTGGTCGGGCGGTGAAGACGCGGCGGACAACTCTTCCTCCAAGGATCGTGGCGGCTCTGACTACGGGGACGACATCACGAACTGGTCGACCTCGGCCAACTGAAGCGGGTGTCGCGGCCGCGCCGCGGGCGCGGCTTCCGGGGCCTCCTCCCTCCGTTGTCTCCGGTTCATGCGACGAGCGGTCCCCATGTCACGCGCCTCCTCCCGTTCCGGCGTCACGCTGCTTGAACTGATGGTGGTGATCGGCGTCACCGGTCTCCTGCTGGCGATCCTCGTGGTCGGCATCATGTACGCCATCAGTCTGATGGAGGAAAAAGCCACGCGGGCCACGCTGGTGATGGTGAAAGACGGGTTGCAGCGCTACCAGGCGCGCACCCAGACCTTCGCCGACCCCGGGGTCGGGCGGAACGTCCCGACCACCAGCATCACCAACCCCGCCAACCCCACGGCCAGCGCGCTGATCAACACCGTCACGGCTGACAAGTACGAGCAGTTGTATCTCTTCCTGACCTCCACCCAGTACACGCCCACCGGTTCCAAGGAGCCGCTGGTGTCCACGTCGGACGCCGCCAAGGCGGCCCGGATGGTGGGTCTGCACGCGCGGCTGGTCTTCGCCGACGCCTGGAACAAGGAGATTGAGTACTGGAACCCCACCGCCTACCCGAACAAAGGCCCGCTGCTGGCGGTTCGCTCGGCCGGCCCCACGGGGATTTTCGACACCGACGATCCCACGGCGGGGACCTACTCCGGCGACGACATGGAAGAGGTCGTCGCCCAGGGGAGGTGGCCATGACCGCCATGACCGCGCCACGCTCTCTCCCACGACGTCGCGGTCCGGGGGCGAAAGCCGGCGGCTTCAGCCTGGTGGAGATACTGGTGGTGCTGACCATCATCGTGCTGCTGCTCTCCACGACCTACCTGGCGATCAGCAACATCGGCGGTGGGGAGGGATTGGAGGGCGTGGGGCTGACGCTGCGGGGCAACTTCGAGTTGGCGCGGAGCACGGCGGTGCAGAAGCACACCAAGGCGTCCATCGTCTTCAAGTACGAGTCCAGCAACCGGCAGACCTACTACACCGTCACCTATGAGACCTCTTCCGGCGGCGCGAACCCGCCGAAGGTGATCCCGGACGTGTACATTCCGTTGCCCATGCAGCGGGTGGACGCGCTGGGGGTGACGCAGACCTCGGAGTTCCGGGTGGACTTCATGCCCGACGGCACGGCCGACATGCCGGGGGCCTCCGACGTGGCCATCACCACCTTCGACGACGGCACGGTCGACAACGAACTGGGCGAGGTCTACTTCACCGACACCCCCGGCTCGACGCCGGTCGGCGACCTTCTGGTGATCAACGTCGTGAGGTCCACCGGGCGCTTCCAGTCGAAAGTGATCAACCGCTGACGCCGCCTCCCCCCGGCATCGGCGGGCGAAAGGACCGCGCACACCATGGGCTTGCCTGCGATTGAAATTTTTTCGCGCGCCGCCGCCCGGCCGGATGGCCGCGCCCCCGTGCCTGACGGGGCGGCGGGGAGTCGCGGTCAGGCGCGGTTGGCCAGCCGGCGCGGGGCGGGCTTCACGGTGATGGAGATTCTGGTGACGATCGCCGTGTTGACGGTGGGCATCGTGGGGGTGGTGTCGATGTTTCCGCAGGGGTTGCGGTCGGTGCGTGACAGCGTGCGCGACACGACGGCGGCCAACCTGGTGCCGTCCGTCGTGGCCTCCATCCAGGCGGCGCTCTACACGCCGAACCCCGCGGGCGCGCCGGCGAACTCTTACATTCTGCAGATGCCCGAACTCTCTTCCGGCGCGCCCAAGACGCCGGCCGACATCCGCGAGACCTGGTTCATCCTCAACCCCTATCCCGCCACCGGCCTGTTCGCGCAGAACTTGGTGGTTCGGTACCCGGACGGGACGATCATGGACGGAACGGCGGCGATCATCGCGGGGCATGACGGCCGCCTCACCGGAGGGAACGCCATCGCCACCTATCCGTTCGCGGACACCGACGCCGGCACGCCCGTCCGGCCGCTGGGCGCCGACGCTCCGCCCGACACGCTGCATTGGACCGTTCCGGCCGAGTTCCAGGGCAACGGTGACGAGTCGGGGCGGTACTCGTTCGACTTCGTCTGCTACCCCAGCCCGTCCAACACGGCGCGGATCAAGAGCACGACGGCCGGGCCGTACGTGTTCGAGGTGCGGGTCTGGTTCGGCTTCGACCCGAACCCGGCCTCCGGCCTGAAGTTCGACGACCCGTCGCTCAACGACCCCTCCTCGCCGAACGCGCAGATCCGCCAGTTTCCGGTGCGCAAGTTTGTGGTCGTGCTCACCCCCGGCGCTTGAGGGAGGTTGTTCATGCGCGCTCCCACTTC
>JACQVU010000454.1 GCA_016209585.1 Planctomycetota bacterium | reverse complement strand
GGGTGCTGGGTGTTGGGTGCTGGGCCCAACACCCAACACCGCGGTACTCCGCCTGACCCCCGACCCCCACCGTGGACCCGCTCTTTCCCGCCGCTTACGACGCCTGCTCTCGCCTCAGCCCAGCCGGCGGCATCGCCGTCTTCGCGTTGGCGGCGCTCTTCCTCACGGCGCTGGTCGTGGCGACCCCGGCGGGATGGGCGATCCGGCGGCGGGTGTGGGACACCACGTTGTTCACCTGTCCGAAGTGTCTCGGGTTCTGGATGGGGCTGCTGTTGAGCGCCTTGTTCTGGGGGCCCACGCGCGCCACCTGGGGCGAGGCCGGCATTCTGGCCGACGGGGTTCTCTCTCTCGCCGTCAACTACGCGGCCGGCGAGCCGCTGAAGCGGTTCATCCAGTCGCGGCGCCAGCCCCCAACGCCCAGCCCCTAAAGGGAAGTTGTCAGTGGTCAGTGGTCAGCCGATACAGCGCCCCGACCCCCGGCCCCCGGCCGGGATCACTCGGGTTCCAGGATCAGGAAGTACTGGTAGCGCAGGAAGTCGTGTTCCGCGGTCACCTTCAACCCGGCCAGGGCGGCGCGGTTCTTCACCTCGTCGGCTCGCCGGCGGAAGGAATCGGCCGGCGCGGTCCGAGGCGGGCCGGCGGGCGAGCCGGCCTCCGGCCGCCAGTCGATGACGGCGAGCCTCCCGCCGGGCCGCAGTTTCTTTTTCAAGTGGAAGAGGAAGTTGGCCGGGAAGAACGACTCATACAAGGTGTTCGCCAGAAAGACAAGGTCGCAGGAGGCGTCGGGCAGGAAAGTCTCCAGGTCTTCCGACGGCTGGGGATCGTCGGGGCGCCGCCGGTCCCAGACGACTTCCACGTTGCCGGCGCTTTTTTCCGCGGCGGCGCGGGCCTCGACGCGGCGCAGCGCCTCGGCCATTACGTCAACCGCGAAAACCTTGCCTTTCGGAACCCGGCGCGCGAGGCGAAACGTGAAGTAGCCCGACCCGGCGCCCACGTCGGCGATCACCTCCTGGGGGTAGAGGTTGAGCGCGTCCAGCACCTGTTCGGGCTGCTGCCAGGCGTCGCGGCCCGGGTCGTCCCAGAGCGGAAGGTCGTCGGGCGTGGAGCGGGCGTCATAGATGGTCTCGATCTGGAAGTTGAACCGGGCGAGGTCGCCCTCCTGGAAGTCCGACTCGCGGATCATGCCCCCCGGCCCTCGCCCGCCGCCGCCGTCGCCGTCGCAGGAGGGGGTCGCCGCGCCCGCCGCCAGCGCCAGGGCGAAGGCCGCGACGCGCCGGGCGCTGATGGACGCGGATGCGCGCGGGCCGCGGATCACTTCGGCACTTTCTCCCAGTCTTTGAGGAAAGCGGCCAGCCCCTTGTCGGTGAGGGGATGGGCCAGCAGCCGCTCCATGACGGCGAAGGGGACGGTGCAGACGTCGGCCCCCATGAGCGCGGCCTGGCGGATGTGGGTGGGGGTGCGGATGGAGGCCACCAGCACCTCGGTGGGGAGGTGGTAGTTGCGGTAGATGGTCTGGATCTCGGCGATCAGCGCCATGCCGTCGTGGCCGATGTCGTCGAGCCGGCCGACGAACGGGCTGACGTAGGCCGCGCCCACCTTGGCCGCCAGCAGCGCCTGGAGGGGGGAGAAGCAGAGCGTGACGTTGGTGCGAATGCCCTCTTCGGTGAGAACCTTCACCGCCTTCAGCCCATCGGCGATGAGCGGCACCTTGACGACGATGTTGGGCGCCACTTTGGCCAGCACCCGGGCCTCGCGAAGCATGCCGTCGCGATCCACCGCGGTGACCTCGGCCGAGACCGGCCCCTTGACCGCCTCGCAGATGTCGTGGAGAACATCAATGAACTTCCGCCCCGTCCGGCTCACCAGCGACGGGTTGGTGGTGACGCCGTCGAGGAACCCCATGGCGTGGGCCTCGCGGATTTCCTTGATGTCCGCCGAATCGATGAAAAACTTCATGCGCCAATCTCCGCGTCTTCCGGGACCGTCGTCACGCCCATCGTACGGCGGCCGTCGCTAGATGACGCTCAAAATTCTCTTCGCCGCCGCCGAGTGCGCTCCCTTCGCGAAAAGCGGCGGCCTCGGCGACGTGATCGGCGCGCTGCCGCCGGCGCTGCGCGCCCTGGGCCATGACGTGCGGGTGGTGATGCCCCGGTACCGGTTCATCGACGGCGCGGCCCACGCCCTTCGCCACCGGCCAGAGCCGCTCGCCGTGCCGACCGGGGTGGGCCAGATGTGGTGCGGCGTGGAGGAGGCCCGCCTGCCGGGAAGCGACGTGCCCGTCTACTTCCTCGACCGCGCCGACCTCTTCGACCGCCCGGGCATCTACTCCCGCCGCGGCGACGGCCACGACGACGGGGTGCTCCGGTTCACCTTCCTGTCGCGCGGCGCGCTGGCCCTCTGCCGCGCGCTGAAGTTCACGCCCGACGTGGCGCACGGCCACGACTGGCACACCGCGTTGCTGCCCTGCTTCCTGCGCGGCCCGGACGCCGACCTCGGCCGCGCCGCCTCGGTGCTGACGGTGCACAACGCGGGCTACCAGGGCGCCTTCCCGCATGCCGACCTGCCCGTGACGGGCCTCTCCTGGAACTGGCTTCCGGCCCTCGACTGGCGCGGCGGGTTGAACCTCCTCAAAGGGGGCCTGGTGACGGCCACGCTCCTCACCGCCGTCTCGCGCCGGTACGCCGCGGAGATCCAGGGGGAGATCGGTTTCGGGCTGGACCCGATGTTCCGCGAGCGCGGCCGCGACCTGTTCGGCGTGCCCAACGGCGCCGACTACCGGGTATGGAACCCGGAGAGCGACCCGCACCTGCCCGCCGGTTTCTCCGCCCGCGACCTCTCCGGCAAGGCCGTCTGTAAGCAGCGGCTGCAAGAGGCGTTCGATCTGGCCCCGCGGCCGGACGTGCCGGTGATCGGCATCGTGTCGCGCCTCGTGGCCCAGAAGGGATTCGACCTGCTGGCCGAGGTCTTGCCCCGGATCATGGATATGGACGTGCAGGTGGCGCTGTTGGGCACGGGCGAACCCTGGGCCGAGCAGTTCTTCGCCGCGGCCCGGGAGGAATGGTGGGGGCGCTTCGGCAGCATCATCGACTACCACGACCCGCTGGCGCACCTGGTGGAGGCGGGGGCGGACTTCTTCCTGATGCCCTCGCGCTACGAGCCTTGCGGGCTGAACCAACTCTACTCCCTGCGCTACGGCGCAGTTCCCATCGTCCACGCCACCGGCGGGCTGGACGACACCGTCAAGAACTTCAACGATGAAACCGGCGAGGGCACCGGGTTCAAATTCGACGCTTTCACCACCGCGGCGCTCTTCGACGCCGTGCTTCGGGCCGTCTGGCACTACTACCACCGCCCGGAGAGCGTCGCCCGGATGCGCGCGCGCGGGATGGAGGAAAACTGGAGTTGGGAGCGCAGCGCGTTACAATACGACGCGCTGTACAAGGAAGCCGTGCGGCGGGCCACCGCCGCCGGGTAAGAGCACGTCCGGGGAGGAGCGGTTGTCAGTGATCAGCGGCGTTCACCTGACCACTGACCACTGACGACTTCCCTCGGTGATCGGGGAGATCGAGGTGTCCATCATGCGCTTGCCCAGGTTGTTCGCGTTCGCCACGCTGGCCGGCGCCATCGTGGTCGCCGGCGTGGCTCGTCCATCAGCCGCCCGGCCGGATCGTCCGGCAGCCACCCCGAGGCCGCGCCGCCCGGCGCCGTCGGAAACCGTGATGGTTCCGATGCGCGACGGCACGCTTCTGGCCACCGAGGTCCACCGCCCGCTGGCCGGCGCCGGCCCCTGGCCGGTGCAACTGGAGCGGACCCCCTACGGCCGCGGAAAGGGGTTCGACTCCGAGACGCTGCGCGGCTACGTCACGGTGAAACAGGACATGCGCTTCACCGGCGACTCCCGCGAGTCCCCCGACAAGGACAAGATGATCTTCTTCCACGACGGCTGGGGCGAGGACCAGGACGGCTTCGACACCGTCCGGTGGATCCTGGCCCAACCCTGGTGCGACGGCCAGGTGGCCACCGTCGGCTCCAGCGCGCCCGGCGCGTCGCAGAACCTCCTCGCCGGCGCGACCCCGCCCGGCCTCGCGGGGCAGTTCATCGGCTACGCCTTCTCCAGCATGTTCCACCACGCTTTCTGGCCGGGCGGCGCGTCACGCGACCAACTCGCCACCGGCTGGATCCTGAAGTTCCGCCAGGGCCTCGGGGCGCTGGACACGCTGAAAAAGCACGATACCTACGACGACTTCTGGAAGTCGGTCGACACCGTCTCCCGCGCGCCGGAGATCGACGCCCCCGCCCTGCACGTCGGCGGGTGGTACGACGTGTTCTCACAAGGAACCATCGATGCCTTCGCCTCGCGCCAGTATCGCGGCAAGGCCGGCGCGAAGGGCCGGCAGTTCCTCATCATGGGCCCCTGGACCCACGGCGGCGAGCGCCGCGCGACGCTGGGCGACTACGCCCTGCCCGCCAACTCCACGATGGACTTCGCCCCGCTCAAGCGCGCCTGGATGGACTTCGTCTTGAAAGGCGCCAAGAACGAGGTCGCCGGCTGGAAAGCCGTTCGCTATTATGCGATCGGCGACTTCGGCGACCCCGCGGCCCCGGGCAACGTCTGGAAGTGGGCCGACACCTGGCCCGTGCCGCACGTCAAGACGACCTTCTTCCTCGCGCCGAATGGACGGCTGGCGGGGCAGAAGCCCGCGATTGCCGCGGCAATGACCTATGCGTTCGACCCGGCGAACCCCGTGCCCACCCGCGGGGGCCACAATCTTCGCGTCGACGAAGGCCCCCGCGACCAGCGCCCCGTCGAGCAGCGCCCCGACGTGCTGCTCTTCGACTCGCCGCCGTTCCGCGAGCCGACCGAGGTCACCGGCAACGTCACGGCTGAACTCTGGGTCTCGTCCGATGGCCCGGACACCGACTTCACCGTGAAACTGACGGACCTCCGCCCCGATGGCCAATCCGTGCTCCTCACCGACCACATCCTGCGCATGCGCTATCGCGAGGGGTTTGAGAAGAAGGTCTGGATGCAGCCCGGCAAGGTCTACCCCATCGCCATCGAACTCTGGGCGATCAGCAAAGTGTTCGGCACGGGCCACCGCCTGCGCCTGGCTGTTTCCAGCAGCAACGCCCCGCGCTTCTCGGTGAACCCCAACACCGGACCCGAGGCGGGCAACGCGAAGCCCCGCGTGGCGAAAAACACGCTGCACGTAGGCGGCGAGACGCCCTCCCGCGTCATCGTGCCCGTGGTGGCGGGCGGCGCGCCGGCGGCCCCCGTCGCTCCCCCGGTGAAGACCGCAACCGCGCCGGACTCTCCGGAAACCCCGGTGGACGACGGCGAGTTCTAACCCGGGTTTCTCACCGCACGGGCGCGGAGAACACTCGGCGTCGTCCGCGTCTCCGCGGTGAGAAACATGAAACGTCTCTTCTCCGACCGCCACCGCGGGCTGGTGCTGGCGCTGGCCACGGTGGCGCTGGCCGGGTTCGCCTGGTTGGCCTGGCGCGACTTCTACGCGGCGCCGGAACACCGCCTGGCGCGCGATCTCCCGCGTGACCCGGCCGCCCTCGCCAGCCGGACCATTCGCGGGGCGGGCGGCCTCCCCATCCGCTGGGAAGGACCAGAACTGCTGCTGCTCGACACACGCTGGGGGGAGGTTCGTTACCGCTTCGACCACGGCCCCTACCACGTGAACGACCCGCGCGCCGAAGTGGACATGAGCGAAATCCTCACCGCCGTCGTGGCGCCGGACGCGGCTGGCGAGGTGCACGTGCTGGCCTTCCACTCCCACCACGGCCGCAGCGCCAAGGTGCTGGTCTCCATCGCCGGCCTGGCGGCGGTTATCGCGTGGCTGCTCTTGCGGTACTCGCTCTCATTCCCGCACGGCTGGCCCACGCTGACCCCACGGTAGCCGCGCGCCGGAAAAGTCCGGGCGGCGCGCGAACTGGGGTGCGCGTCCGATAGTGCTCCGGCGGCGGAGAACGTCGGAAAAAAGTGGAAACTTTTCCGCGTCCGGCGCGTCATAAGAGGAACCCGTGCCGCTTGCCCCTTGTCTCGCGCCCCCCAATCCGGCCTCAAGGCCAGCGTTTGGGGCTACGAGTATGAATCTCCCCGACGTAAACGCCGGGGCATCGGGGGGGGTGAACGGTTCGACGTTTCGACTTTTTGGGCCTTGACTCTTCTGGCCTCCCAAGGATATAGGAACACTTGGAAGGGGAGGTGTTTCTTATGAACGTCGCCGGCGAGGATCTTTTGTCCCCGGGCCTGGTTTCATCGGAGCCGGTAGAGAACTTGTTCCGACGGTTCTCGCGGAGCGGCAGCCAAGTCGACGAAGGTGAAGGCGCTGGAGAGATCTACCAGATTTGGCGCGATGCGGTGAGCCGCCTTGATACGCAGGTCTACCAGCCGTTCTTGGCGTGGAATGGGAAGGATCTGCCCGCGCACTACGATGCGATTCAGTCTCGGTTTTGGGACGAGTCTCGAGAATTCTCCCTGCGTCTGGAGGCGAAAGAGAAGGCGGGCTCCAAGAGGGGTCGCCGTCCACCAGTTCGTCCAGGGAGTTTCCTGGCTTCTCCCCCCGCGTTGTTTCGGAGGAGCGAGAAGATTCGCTGCTCCCTCGAACGTGAGATGCGACCGCTCTGTGAACGTCTTATCAGCGTCGCGGGCGACAGGCGCTCGTTTCCCGGTTTCACGCCGCTGGTGTTCATTGCGTCGAACGAGGTCAACTTCCTGTCTATTCTGTTGTATCACCTCGTGAAGTCGCCGGAGAGGCTGGCGCTGGCGCGTGGTCCAGCCTGCCGCTATGCCGCGGATTCCGCGGAGGATTCCGTTCGATACGCGTGCGCTCGAATCGAGGATCTGATCGGGGCCATTGAGATGCGCCGCCGCGTTGCCGAGATCACGAAGGGAACGGCGACCGAAGAGCAGGCGCGGAAGGCCGCGTTTTCCTGGGGGCGTATCTACGACCGCGTCTGTGCCGATGAAGCGCGTCTCGAACTCGCCCGCAAGAAGGAGCCCGCCCGCGCGAAGACCTGGGACCTCCGAGACGTCGCTCTCACGTCCGTGATCCGGGAGTTGTTGGCGTCCGGCCAAGACGCGCTTCGCCTCTGGCCTGCGGAGAAGAAGATTGACGATCGCGCCCGTCTCGCGGCGTGCGTTGCGCACTGCCGCCAGTGGATCGGGCTGGATCCCGATTTCACGGAAACCAAGGAATTC
>JACQVU010000447.1 GCA_016209585.1 Planctomycetota bacterium | reverse complement strand
GGCGGAATACCGCGGTGTTGGGTGCTGGGTGTTGGGCCCAACACCCCAAGGCGGGGGGCGGGGAACGGTCTGCGGTTGTCAGTTTTCAGTTGTCAGCGGTCGGTTGTCAATCGTGAGTTTCCCGGTGTCCGAGGGCTACAGTGAGATTCCTTGGAGATCCGGCCGGCCGAGGAAGACGAGGAATGGTAAACCAAGCCGGGACAAACCGAGCCGTCAACGGTCCGCCTCGCGGGCCAGCGCCCGCTTGTCGGTCTTGCCGTTGGCCAGGAGGGGGAGCGCGTCCAGCGCCACGAACGACCTCGGCATTTTGTAGCCGGCCAACCGCGAGCGGCAGTGCGCGGCCAGCGCGCCCCGGTCCACGCTCGCGCCGGGCGCGGCCACCACGAAGGCCCGCGCCACCTGGCCGTACACGGGGTCGGGAACGGCGATCACCGCCGCCTGGGCGACGCCGGGAAACGTTTCTATCGCGGCCTCCACCTCGCGCGGGGCCACGGTCGCGCCGCCCACTTTGAAGATGTCCTGCGTGCGCCCCACCAGCGTGAGCGCCCCGCCGGCGTCGGCTCGCGCCAGGTCGCCGGTGCGCAGCCACCCCTCCGGCGCCAGCCGCTCGGCCGTGGCGGCGGGGTCGTTCCAGTACCCGTTGAAGAGGCACGGCCCGCGCACGTGCAACTCGCCCACCTCGCCCGGCGCCGCCGCGCCCCCGGCGGGGGTGACAACGCGCCACTCATACGCCGGGTCGGCCCGGCCGACCGTGGTCGCCAGGGCTTCGACCGGCGTCTCTGCCTCCGTGTACGTCACGAAGCCGGCTGTCTCCGTCATTCCCCACCCGGTGAAACAGCGCTTGCCGGTGGCGGCCAGCGCCTCCACCACGGCGCACGGAACGGGAGCGCCGGAGAAGACGAACGTCTCGACGCTGGAGAGATCGAAGCGCGCGAAGTGCGGCAACATCTGCACGAACATCGTCGGCACGCCGCCCACGAACGTCACCCGTTCCCGCGAGATGATCTCCAGCGCCGCCTCCGGCGCGAACCGTTCCAGCGGCACAAGCGTCGCCCCGGCGACGAGAGCCGCTACCGCCAGTTCCACGGCGCCGGAGACGTGGCACACCGGCAACTGGAAGAGCGCCCGTGTCCGGCCCGTGATGCCCAGCCGGGCGTTCTGCGCGGCGGTTCCCGCGAGGATGGCCCGATGCGCCAGCACCGCCCCCTTGGGCGCGCCGGTGCTGCCGGAGGTGTAGACGATCATCGCGGCGTGGTCCAAAGTCACGCCGTCGGACGACCAGGCCAGCCGCGCCTGGTCGTCATTCGAGAGCGGCTGGGCCACGGCCTGGGCGAACGGCTCGACCTCCTCGCCAAAGGGCGCGCCCACCACGAAGCCCTCGGCTCCGGGCAGGTCGGCGAGCAGCGCCGTGGCGTCGGCGGCGTAGTCGCGGCCACCGATCTCGCGGGCGCACACCAGGACGGAGGGGGCGCAGTCCAGCGCCACGCGCCGTAGTTCCTCGCGCGTGTGCCGCGGGTTGAGCCCCACGAACGAGGCCCCCACGCGCGCCGCGGCCAGCATGGTCTCCACCGCGGCCTCGCCGGGCGGCAGCAGGGCGGCGACGCGATCACACTCTCTGACGCCGCAGGCGAGAAACGATGCCGCCAAGCGCCGGGAACGCTCCGCCAGTTCGCTAAAGGTCACGCGCTGGCCGGGGAGCGACAGCGCCGGGGCATCCGGCCTCTCGCGCGCCCACCGGTCGACCCAGTCAAAAAGCAGGATCAACTTACCGCGCCAACTTGGAGAGAATGCGCTGCCGCAGCGGCGGAGGAACGTTGGTGTTGAAGCCCAACTGCTCCAGTTGCTTCGCGTCGGTGACGTTGGACGAGGACTGCGTGATGACGCGCTGGAAGGCCGCGTTGCCCTGCTCGGAGTTCAACTCGCCGGGAAGGGCCGCGCCGTTCTCCGGCAGCAACTTCGCCACCTTCACCTCGAACTTGGTGCTGCCGCGCGGGGCCAGCGCCACGTTGCGCGACTCCCGCGCCGCCTCCAACGCGGAGACCAGTTCCGACGTGGTCCGCTCGCCCGCGCCGATGGCGATCTGCGCGCCGGTGGAGGTGTTCTGCACCTGGCAGTTGCCCGACTCGAACTGCACCTTGTCGGGGAAACCCGACCGGCTCTCAAAGTCGCCGAACGAACCCGTCACCGAGGCGGTGATGTTCGGCGTCGACACCCGCATGTCCGTCCGGCTGCGATCCTTCTGCACGTTGACCGAGAGACCGCCGTTCTTGATGTCAACGTTGGTCTCCGTGCCCTTCCCCGGCACTTCCAGAAACTTCGTGAGCGTCATCTGCGTCAGCGGCTTCACGTACACCTGCGTGCCGCCGAGTTGAATGACGGCGTTCGACTTCAGCCCCGTCTTCACACGGGTGCCGTCCTGCAACTTCTCCCCGGCCTTCACCACCGTGAAACCCGGCGCGCCAGCCGGCTGGCAGGTGACGTCGCCCTGCACGTTCACCACCAGGGCGTCGAGCCGCTTGACGTCCCCCCCGGCCGGGGCCGCGGGCGCGGGGGCCGCCGCGGGCGCCGGCGCGGCGGGACCAGCCTCTTGCGCGGGAAGAAGGGGCGCGAACGCGAAGGCCCCGAGGAACACGAAGGATGGCAGAAGGTGACGAGCCATGGGCGAAACTCCCTCAGACCTCTGTTGTGCTGGCGGTGGCCGATCACAGACCACCCGCGCCTGACCCTGGGATTATACCGCGCCTGACCACCCACGCGCTCCCCGCGTGCACGTGAAAAACCTCACAGGCCAGTTGTCAGTTGTCAGGAGTCAGATTTCCTCAGTCACTGACCGCTGACAACTTCTCACCAGTACCCAGCCGCCAGGCTGGGGTCACTTGGTGTCTTCTCCGACCTCCTTCGTGAACCTCTCGCGCGCCTCTTCCTCGAACCGCTCCGTGGCTGACTTCTCCGCGCCGGCGGCGAGCAGCGCCTGCCGCTCCTGGTACTCAGTCGCCTTGGAGAGAACCGTGACCAGTTCCGCGCCGCCCATGAATTCCCGCGGGTTCTCGCCCGGCACGATGCCCTTGAACGTGCACTCGCGGAATGAGTAGCGCTTCGTCGGCAGGCCGATCAGGTCGGTGAGCCGCATCAGGAGGCCGCCGCGCACGTCGACGGCGCGGGAGATCAGGAAGGCCACGTCGCCGCTGGTCACGCGCTCGTCCGGCTGGCGCTCGATCCAGCCCCTCACCAACACCTCCTTGCGGATCAGGTACCCGCGCAACTTGTGGAACGGCACGTACGCGGCACGGCCGCTCAGAAGCATGTAGGTGACGCGGTAGGCATCGTAGACCGTGGCGTGCGCGCGGCCGTTCAACCCGCCGACGTAGATGTTGGGGTCGGCCTTCTCCGCCTCCGGGGTCTCGCCCGTCCACTCCCGCGTGCCGGCCGGCGGGTCATACTGCCGGCGCTCGGCGGCGGGGGCCACCGGCGCGGAGGATGGGGGCGCGGGCGCGACCGCCGGGGTGGTGGGCACCGGCGTTGGCGCCGCCGCCGGGGCCGTGGGGGCGGGCGCGGCTGTGGCGCCGGGCGCCGACGCCGACGGCGGGGCGACGGGCGCCGGGGTTGGCGGACGCGCGGGCGCCTCCTGCGCGCCGGCCGAAGCGGCGGCGAGCAGCGCGGCGGCGAAACCGGAGAGCGAAGCGACGCGGGCGAGCGTTGCAGAGAGGCGCATGGTGATCACGCGGGTGTCTTCTTTTGGGGCGCGTCCGCGGGGCGCGTCAGAACGAGAGGGTGAGCGAGGCGGTGAGGAAAAGTCGATCCTGCCGGTTGGCGTAGGCCGACCCCGGCGAGTAGTTGCCGAACTTGAGGCTGGCGGTCAGGTCGCTGAAGATGGCCCAGTTGGTGAAGAGGTCGAGTTCGGTGCCGACGAACCGCTTGGTCTTGAAGGCGCGAAAGTCAGAGACGGCGCCGGCCCGCGCGGCCTTGGCGAACAGGTAGTACTGGGCGCCGACCTCGAAGTTCTCCACGTACTCACGCTTCTCGATCGGCTGCCAGGAGACGCCGCTGCGAACCACGTGCAGGTTGGAGAACCTGGGGTTGAGCACGAAGCCGGTCAACACGTACCCGAAACCCAGGAAACCGCGGTCGTGCGAGCCCGAACGGTTCCCCCCGACGGTGCCGGTCACCGAGCCGCGGTTTTTGTCGCCGGAGGCCAGCAGATAGGCCAAGGTGACGCGGGGCTTGCCCATCACGTCGAAGAAGTACTCCGTTTCCGCCGTGAAGGCGTAGGCCTCGACGCGGTCCTGTGGGGCGCCGGCGG
This sequence comes from Planctomycetota bacterium, assembly GCA_016209585.1. GTDB lineage: Bacteria > Planctomycetota > UBA8742 > JACQVU01 > JACQVU01 > JACQVU01. The sequence continues at coordinate 1,842 of JACQVU010000447.1, read as the reverse complement.
TGGCGCCGAACGACTTGCCGAACTCGCCCACGATCTCGCCGTTGAACGAGAAGTTCTTCACCCATTCGCCGAAGGTCTTGGGCGAGAGTTCCGTCAACCCGCCGAAGCCGACGTACCAGGAGTCGTACTCGAACTCGCGGGTCGCGTTCTGGGGCGACTCCCGCCCCGCGTCGCGTTGCGTCAGGAAATAGAGGTGGGGCCGGAAGTTCACGAAGACCGGCACTTCCGGCCCGAACCCCCAGCCGAACCGCTCCAGGCCGACCTCTCCACCATAGAAGAAGCGGCGCGAGCGGTTGGAACCGGGCTTGGAGCCGTCGATGTCGTTGGCGGAATGGACGGTGCGGGAGCCGAGCACCTTGAAGTCGACCGTGTACTCGGGGTCCACGCGCCACTTCCCCTCCACCTTGCCGCCGTCAGCCACTGCGTTGTAGGCGACGCCGGAGCCGATGTTGAGGAACTGGCGGCCGACGGACACGTCGGCGTCAAGCCGCTCGTCGTCGACGTAGTGGGCGGCGTCCACCGCGTAGTAGCCCTGGTCGAGGCGGGGGCCGACGAGGTCGAACTGGTTGTTGTTGAACGAGTCGCCCTTGTTGAAGTTCACCCAGGTCATCTGACCGCGCACGTAGAGTTCGTGCGCGGTGAGGACCTTCGTCGAGCCATAAAAGCGCACGTCATTTTCGCGGATGGTGCGGTCACGCCCCACGTCGTCGAACGTGGTGAAGGAACTGCGACCCCACCCGCCGTAGTCATAGAGGAAGGCGCGCTCGTCCTTGGGCGGGATGACGTTGGCCTCGTCGCGCTTCACGTCCACGTCGCCCGGACGTTTGCGGCGTGACGCAGCGTCCGCCGCCTTCCGCGCCTCCTCCTCCAGCGCCTGGCGGCCGGAGGCCGATTGGGCGTAGCCAGCCACCGGCGCGGCGAGAAGCGCGCCCAGGAGGACCAGCGGAAGAAACCGCGCCACCACCCAACCCGATTTCGCCATATCCGCACCCTGAGAACGGGATTCGGAACCTTCGGCACACCCAAAACGGAGCGAGTTTATAGCACGGGGGTCCAAGTCGCGCAAACCGAAAGAGCCAGTTTTTTCCCCGCGCGCGACCGCTCCCGAAACGCCGGAGGAGGCGGGAAGAAGCGCCCCTACTTCTTCGCCCGCCGGAGGGAGCGCGCGGGAGAGCGCTTCCTGGAGGCGGGGCGAATCTCCGGCGGCGCCATGCGCACCCGGCAACCGAGGACGGGGCTGAGGAAGAAGCCTTTGGCGTCGCGCTCCGCCGGGCGATAGAGGCCGTCCGCGGACAGCACGAAGCCGGCGGCGTTACTGCCGTCGGGCCAAGCGTAGTAATACTCCTTCACGCCGCTCAACTGGTAGGCGAGGAACTTGACGCCGCGCGGGGCGACGTCGCGCTTGTGCGTGGCGCGGCTGAGGAACTCGAACACGATGTCGGGCGCTCGCAGGGCGGTGGAGGAATGCGGGGCGAGGGGAACGCGGTCAACGGGCAGGGCGTGGATCGCGATGTCGGGATAGACCACGGTGTCGGGCGGCGCGGGCAGGCGGTGGCGAGAGTCGGCGACCACGGTCCAGGCGCGAGATGGGAGGCGGTGATCGAGCAGGGACGTCAATGAAGTCCAGACCCTCCCGGAAATGAAATCCACCGGCGGCATGGGCACCACCCATCCATGAATGAGTTCGCGCGGGTTCTCGTTGTCCAGGTCCCACCCCTCGAACTCCTCGGCGAAGACGGGGCCGCGGGAGCGGAGAGAAACGCCGAACTCGGCGTCGAGCAGGGCCTGTGTGGCGTGGGACTTCCTGAGCGCGCCCATGGTGACACCCCGGTCAACGAGCCT
>JACQVU010000460.1 GCA_016209585.1 Planctomycetota bacterium | reverse complement strand
GGTGTAGCCGGCGGCGATGGCGCGCCAGGCGCGTGGCGTGGCGCGGGTCGAGCGCCCGCCGGCGCAGAACGCTCGCCAGGTACAGACCGACGAGCGGCATCGCCTCGCGCCGGTTCACGGCGACGCCCACCGCGGCCGCCGGCGCCTCGCCGGGCGCCTCGGACGACCCCCACCAGCCGGCGTCGGGGTCGCGGAAGACGCGCCAGCCGGTGGCGGCGTACCAGCGGGCGACGTCGGGCAGGGCGGCGAGCACGTCGGGGTAGCGGAAGTGGAACCCGGCCGCGCGCAGTCGGGCGTTAGACATGGCGTGGCCGCGGGTGACGTAGTCGATGGAAACGCGCTCGAACGCCGGCCGCCCGCCGAAGATCGCCGCCCAGGCTTCGGCGCCGAGCGCCAGGAGGCGCATGACCGTCGCCGGGAAGCGAACCCAGTTGTGGTAACCCAGCCGCGCCCCGCGGCCGAGGGCGCGGGCGGCGCAGGCGAGGAGGTCGCCGTTGAAGGTCGGGCAGTCGTCGGCCACGTTCCACGCCAGGTCGGCCAGCGGCCCGCCGGGCGGCGGCGCCAATTCCGGCCGCGCGACGAAGAAGGCGGCGGCGCGGGCCGCGTCCACGGCGTGCACGTGTGAGGAGCGCGCCGGCCACAAGCCCGGGTGGCCGAAGAGCAACCCCTGGTGGACGAGGCGAAGGGCGACGGCGTCGCCGTACCGCGACCCCGGCCCGTAAATGGCCCCCAGCCGCAGGTTGAAGCCGCGCAGGCCGGCGCGCCCGTCCTGGGAGCGCAGGCGCTGCTCGCCCTCCAGTTTCGAGCGCGCGTAAGGGTCGCGGGGATCGGTGGCGGCCTGCTCGTCCACCGCCGTGTCGCCGTGCGCCACGCCGTAGACCGAGCCGGACGAGAAGTTGACCAGCGTCCGCACCCCGCCCTGAACGCACGCGGCGGCCAGGCGCTCCACCCCGTCGGCGTTGGTCGCGAAGAGGTCGCGCTCCGACGCCCAGAAGTCGAACAACCCGGCCGCATGGACGACGGCGTCCACCCCCTCCACCGCCCGCCGCATGGCGTCGGCGTCGGTCACGTCGGCCCGCGCATGCCGCACCGCCGCGTACTTGGGCGAGGCCAGCCACGCCGGCGCCCGCCGGCTGGAAGCCGTGACCTGGCAACCGCGCTCGACGAAGTGATCGACGGCGTAGGAGCCGGCGAACCCGCTGGCTCCGGTGACGTGGACGCGCAGGGGCGAGCCGTCCGGACGGGTGGGGAAAAGAGGCATTGGCCGCGCAATTTCACCACAAACCGGCCACGGGCGCATGTCCGAACAGGGGAGGGGGACGCGGTTCGCGGTTCGCGGTTCGTGGCTGGCTGTCAACCGAGAGCCGCGCACCGAGTTGCAGGGTGCGCACTGCGCACCGAGAACTGAGAACCGCGCACCGCGAACCCAGCACCCGGAGATGGGGAGATGGGGAGCCAGCACCAAACACCCAACACCCGCTCCCCCCTTCGCTTTCCGGCGGCGTTGCATTACGCTCAAAGAGTGAACCCGATCCCCCCGCCGTTCGTTCGTATGGCTGGCGGGCAGGGGCCGGGGCGTGCCCGGTCCCGTCCGGCGGCCTCCCTCCGTGCGTCCGTCGGGCATCCTCCTTCACCGCCACCGCGGTCATGGCGCTTTCAGACGCTGAACTGATGGTCGCGGCCGCGGAGGGGAACCGCGAGGCTTTCGCGGAGATCGTCGACCGCTACCAGCGTCCCATCGTGAACTTCTTCTACCGCAACACCTGGGACCGCGATCTCGCCGAAGACTTGGCGCAGGAGGTCTTCGTGAAACTCTACCGCGCCACGCCGCGCTACCGGGAAGCGGCGAAGTTCAGCACCTTCCTCTACCGCATCGCCCACAACCACTGGATCGACTGGTGTCGCACCGCCGGCTCACGGAAGCGGCCGCTGTCGCTCGACGCCGGGGGCGAGGAGGATGAGGGAGGTGAATCCTACGCCGCCCGCATCCCCGGCCGGGAGGAGGCTCCGGACCTGGCGCTGGAGCGGCGAGAGACCCTCGACCGCATCCGCGACGCGGTGGGAACGCTGCCGCGCGAGCAACGCGAAGTGTTCGTCCTGGCCGAGATGCAGGGCCTGCGCTACGCCGAGATTTCCGACATCCTCGACGTGCCCGTCGGCACCGTGAAGTCGCGCATGCACACCGCCGTCATGCGCCTGCGCGACCTCCTGGCTGAAGAGTTGCAGGAAGAACTCGCCGACGGAGAGATTGACCGATAGGAACGCTCCAGCGCCGGGTGTTCACCGCCATGGACCAGAAGTGCGAAGAAATCCAACTGTCGCTGGTCGCCTTCCTCCGGGGGGAACTGGACCCCGTGGAGTCGGGCGCCGTGGCCGCCCACCTGACCGCATGCTCCGCCTGCGGCGCGCTGGCCGACGAACTGCGGGAGGTTCTGGCCCTGGTCCACACGCTGCCCGAAGCGCCCGCCGACCTCACCGCCCGGCTTCTCGCGGCCGTTGAGGCCGTCGCCCACGACGAGAGCAGTTCCGCCCGCCTCCGCCGCCTGGTGCGCGACCAGGTCCCGCCGGAGGAGGCCCACGCGGTGGACGCGCTCCTGGGCGAGACCCCGCCCCCCGCGCCCGGCCAGGTCCTGACGCCCGCCGCCCGCTCCATCGCGGCGCTCTTCCGCCTCGTCCGCCGCGTGCCGGAGATCGAGCCGCGCCAAGGCTTCGCCGCCGCCGTCTTCGCGGCCATCGACGCGGGGGAACCGGCCGCCCAGCCGGTGGTCGCCCAAGGCGATACCGCGGACCTGCCCGGCGCGGAGCCGCCGCTCGCTCCAGCCGCGAGTTTCCTCGCCGCGGTCGCCGGCCCGGCCGACGCGGCACACGGCTCCGGGCGCTTGCGGGCGCGCTCGAACAGCAGCCGCGTGCGGCAAATCCTGGAAGAAGAGGCGCCGGAGGGCCGTCGGAAGCGTTTCGCCGCGAGGTTGCGCCAGCGGCTTTCGCAGTCGCGGTACGTCGCGGCCGGGCTGGCCGGAAAAGCCCTGCTGCTGGCGGTGATGATGGCCATTGGCACCGGCCGGGGCGCCGACTTGGCGAACGAGATGCTCTGGTTCACCGACTTCGCGCTGGAGGCGCGGGTGAGCGCCGACCTTCCACGGCCCATTCCCCGCGTGGAGCGGACGATGGATGAGACGGAGTACGACCAGGCGATGGCGGCCGCGGACCAGCCGGCGCCCCTGCCGGCGGGGATCTCGGGCGAAGAAACGGCCGTTGATTGGCGCGGGCAGTGGGAACCGCCGCCGGACCTCGCACCGGGTCCGGAACCGCGGGGGGAGAGCAGTTTCCAGGCGCAAGTTCCGCCCGCGCCGGATCCGCGCGGTCTCGCGCCGGCCGCGGCCGGGGCGTCAGCGGTCTGGCTGGCGGCGCGGCAAGGGCATGGAGAAGCGCACGCCGGCGCCTTGGGGGCGGCGGCGGTGGTCGGCCCGCGGCCTTCGGAGACGGCGGCCGCCCTCGCGCGCGGGCTGGAGTACCTGCGCGCTTCGCAGAATCGCACGACGGCGCCCGGCTCGTGGGACGCGGCCGGGGGAGCGGGCGGAGACGACGGACGCGTGGAGACCACGGCGCTGGCGTTGCTGGCCTTCCTGGGAGAGGGCCACACCACCAATCTCACCGGCGCGGCGCCCACCCCCCGGCAGCAGGCGGTGAACCGCGGCATCGAGTTCCTGTTGTCGCGCGTGGCGGGCGAGGGCGCCGAAGCGCCCGGCCGGATCGATGATCGCGCCGAGGTCCAGGCGGTGGCGGTCGAGGCCTTGGCCGAGAACCTGGCCCGCGCCTTCGCGGCCGGGGCCACGGTGCGCGAGCGCGGCGCGCTGCTCCGGCGGCTCGACTACCTGCGCCGCGCCCGCTTGGCGATCAGCCACCTCGCCTCCGTGGCGCTCCCCGCCGGTGGCTGGCCGGCGGAGCCGGGCGGGCCGGGAGACCTGCGGGTCACCTGGTACGCCGCCCGCGCGCTGCACGTGGCTGGTCAGGTGGGGGCGCTGCGCGACGTGGTTCCACCCACCGTGTTCCACGGCGCCGCGCGGCTCTTGTCGGCGACGGCGGAATACGCCGTGGTGACCGACCCCAACACCGACGTGTCGCGGCTGGTGGGCAACACCGGAAGCGCCAAGATGTCGTTCGGGGGCGGAGGCGGCGCCGGCGGCGGGGCCGGTCCCGTCGTTGATTACGGGCCGCACGGCGGGCTGTGGGCGACGGCCGCCGGCGCGCTGCTGCGCGCTCTCCTGATCGCGCGCGGAGACGTCGAACCCTTCGCCGCCCCGCTGGAGGCGGAGTTGGCCGACCGCCAGGCGATCTTCCTGGTGACGACGGCGCCGCCGTCGTACGTCGGGGCCGAGGTTGACCAGGAGTTCTGGCGCCTGGCCGCGCCGGTGCTGGCGCGGAGCGACACCCACCGGCCGGCGTTCACGAAGTGGACGGGGCGGTTGCGGCGGGAGGTGATCGAACACCCCGGCGACGACGGCGCGTGGCTGGCGCCGGGCGCGTACCACCCGCGGGCCGCGGCCTATGGCGCGCCCTACGTGACGGCGCTGACCATCCTGGCGGCACAGGCCTGCGAGCAGGCGCCGTGGTGACGGGGTCAGGGGTCAGGGGT
>JACQVU010000476.1 GCA_016209585.1 Planctomycetota bacterium | reverse complement strand
GTTGGGGGGACGCCCTCACGGGCGCGCTACGAACCTACGAATCTGACACGCGCTTCTCTCTCGCGCGGGGGCTGCCCCGGATCCGTCCGATCAGACTGATCCATCGGATACCGGCTCGGCCCGCGGGCGCGGCTGGAGGCGATGATACGCCATTCACCCTCACCGCGCCGGGGGCGCGAGGCTGAGCTCCCGGGCCCGGACGTGGCACCGGAACATGTGGCCGCCGCCGGCGTCGGTCTCCTCGGGATCCAGCATGGTGCAGACCTCTTCCCGGTAGCGACAGCGCGTGTGGAAGTGGCACCCCGGAGGCGGATCGAGCGGGGTGGGCACGTCGCCTTCCAGCAGGATGCGCTCCGTCTTCTTCTCCGGGTCCGCGACCGGGATGGCGGAGAGCAGCGCCTCGGTGTAGGGGTGGATGGGGTTGCGGTAGAGTTCCGCGGCCGGGGCGATCTCCACGATCTGTCCGAGGTACATGACGGCCACGCGGTCGGAGATGTGCTCGACCACCGACAGGGCGTGGGAGATGAAGAGGTAAGAGAGGCCGAACTCGCGCTTGAGGTCCTGGAGGAGATTGATGATCTGCGCCTGGATGGAGACGTCCAGCGCCGACACCGCTTCGTCGCAGACGATGAAGCGCGGCGAAAGCGCCAAAGCCCGGGCGATGCCGATGCGCTGGCGCTGGCCGCCGGAGAACTCGTGCGGGTAGCGGCCCATGTGGTGCACCGGGTCCAGCCCCACCTTGGCGAGCAAATCGCTTACCCGGCGCCGACGCGCCTCGCCCTCGGCGATGCCGTGCACGGTGAGCGACTCGCCCACGATGTCTTCCACCGTCATGCGCGGGTTGAGCGACGAGTAAGGGTCCTGGAAGATGATCTGCAACTCCCGCCGGAAAACCCGCATCTCTTCGGCCGTCAACTCCGACAGGTTCACCTCGTCGTAAAAGACCGCGCCGCCCGTCTTCTCCACCAGGTCCAGCAGCGAGCGGCCCACGGTGGTCTTGCCGCACCCCGACTCTCCCACCAGCCCCAGCGTCTCGCCGGCGCGGAGGTGAAAGTTGACCCCGTCCACCGCCTTCACGTGGCCGCGCAACCGGCCGAACAACCCCTTGCGCACCGGGAACCAGGTCTTGAGGCCGTTCACGATGAGAAGATCGCCGCCCATGTCCACCAGCCGGCCCTGGCGCCGCAGGCGTTCCTTGATCTTCGGCGTCGTCAGCGTCGGCGACGAGACCGGCTGCCGCACCAGCGCGTAGGCGATGAGATAGGGCGCCAGAAGCAGCGGGAACCAGAGAAAAGCCCACAGACCACCCGGCGACTTGAATGCCCAGCGGCCTTCATCGACCGCCGGATAGCCGAGTTGCGCGCGCCGCGTGAGGATTCTCACCTGCCGGCTGGTCAGGCCGCCGGCGTCTTTGACGCCCAGGTTGGCCCACTCTTTCAGGAGTGACTGGATGGGCGGATCCAGGCTCACGAGCGCGCCCTCGTGGTCCCGGGCGTAGGCTTCCCGCGCCGCCTTCAGTTCGTCCGCGGCCGCCGTCGCCCGCGCGCGAGCGGCGGCCACGTTCCCCGCGCCCGACTCCGCCACGTCCTCGCCCGCGTCTTTTTGCGCCTGAAGACGATCCCGCCGCGCGAACCAGGCCAGCCGCGCGTCGTTATGGTCTTTCCACTCGTCGTACTTGAAGTTGGAATGGTCCCGCGCCAGTTCGGTGCGGAGGTTCCGCGTCTCGCCTTTGTCGTTCACCACCAGCGGCCAATAGAAGACGCCCACCAGCGCCAGGATCGTCAGCGCCATCGGCGCCGTGATGAAGGTGACCCCGACCCCGGGCAGCAGCGTCGGCAGGCTCCAGCCCCAGCCGTTCATCCGGCGGGAACGCGCCCCGTTGTACAGGGTATAGGCGATCCAGCCTCCCACGCCGAACAGGAGCGTGAGAACGAACCACGCGCCCGCGGGTTGTTCGCGGTCTTTCGCCCGCGTCGTCACCGCGTAGATGGCCAGCGCCGTGGGGAAGCCCAGCGTCGGCGCCACCACGGTCGTGAAGATCGTCCAGAAAGCCGCCGAACGCCGGTCGCGCCGCGCCGACCGGAAGACCCACGCCACCACCGCCACCGAGACGACCAGGTTGAGGCCCAGGATCACGAAGAGCAGGGTGCTCCACGTCTGCGCCAGGATGGCCAGGTCTTCGCCCGGCCACCCGAAGAAGTCGTCCAACCCGGAAAGGAAGTTCGCGTAGGCGCGGTAGATGTTCTCATCCACCCCCGCCATCGCCTTCTCCAGACTCTTGGTCAACGTCTCCGTCCCCGCCCCCGCGGCGGGGGCGGGCGCGGCCTGGGCGAGAAGCGGCGAACCGGAGGCGAGCGGTTGGTGCATGGGGTCAGTGAGGCTCCATCAGCCAGCAGGCGACGAGGTGATGGCCGCCGTAGTCCTTGAGCGCCGGCTCCTCCACCTTGCAGCGGTCGAAGGCGTGCGGGCACCGGGGGTGGAACTTGCAGCCGGGCGGGAAGCGGAGCGGGCTGGGCACCGTGCCCTCGATCACGCTGAGGCGCTCCGCCTTGTGGTCGATCCGCGGCAGGCTCTTGAACAGCCCCTGGGTGTAGGGGTGCGCGGGCTCGCGAAAGAGCGTGCGCACGTCGGTGTGCTCCACCACCTTGGAGGCGTACATCACCACCACCTGATCGGCCGTCTCGGCCACCACCGCGAGGTCGTGGGTGATGAGCAGAATGCTCATCCCGAACTCCCGCTGGAGATGGCGCATCAACTCCAGGATCTGCGCCTGGATGGTCACGTCGAGCGCGGTCGTCGGCTCGTCAGCGATGAGCACCCGCGGGCTGCACGCCAGCGCCATGGCGATCATCACCCGCTGCTTCATCCCGCCGGACATCTGGTGGGGATAGTCGTCCACCCGCTGCTGGGGCGAGGGAATGCCCACCTTGTTCAGCATCTCAATGGCCAGTTTGCGGGCCTCGCGCGGGGGCTTCTTCTGATGGAGCACGATGGACTCCATGATCTGCTCGCCCACCGTGAACACCGGGTTGAGCGAGGTCATCGGCTCCTGGAAGATCATGCTCACCTTGTTGCCCCGAATGGCCCGCATCCGCGACTCGGAGAGCCGCAGCAGGTCCGTCCCCTCGAACACCACCTCCCCGCCCACGATCTTCCCGGGCGGCCACGCGATCAACCGCATGATGCTGAGAGAGGTCACCGACTTGCCGCAACCGGACTCTCCCACCACGCCCAACGTCTGGCCGGCGTACAACTGGTAACTGACCCCGTCGACCGCCTTCACCACCCCGTCGTCGGTGAAGAAGTAGGTCTTCAGGTCGCGCACGTCCAGCACCGGCGCTTCGTTGGTCGTCAGGCTCACGGAAGGCGCTCTCCTTTGCAGCCCGCCGGCACGCCCCCCCAGGGGTCGCGCGGCCGGGGGTTCCCGTATTGTGCCGCAACGAGCCGGAAAGTATAGCACCCCGCGGAAAAGAAAAGAAAAGCCGCGCCAAACGGCGAACGGCGAGGCCGGGGAATCAAGAGAGTTGCGCGCCGCGCGGCCGTTGCTACAATGCGCCGTCCAACGATTCTCCGGGCGCCGGGCGCGCGCGGAACGTCGGGGGCGGGGGCCGGGCTTCATGGCGAAGCTGGGAGTCAACGTCGACCACGTGGCCACGTTGCGGCAGGCGCGGCGCACGTACGAACCGGACCCCGCGCACGCCGCGGCCGTGTGCGAGTTCGCCGGGGCGGACAGCCTGACGCTGCACCTGCGGGAGGATCGCCGGCACGTCCAGGACCGCGACCTGCGGTTGATCCGGGAGACGGCGCACCTGCCACTGAACCTCGAAATGGGGCTGTCGCACGAGATCCTGTCGATCGCCCTCCAATCCATGCCCGACCAGGCGACCATCGTTCCGGAGCGGCGGGAAGAGGTGACCACCGAGGGCGGCCTGGACGCGGCCGGGAGGCTTGTGGAGGTGAGCGAGGCCACCGGGCGGCTCGCGGGCCGTGGCATCCGCGTGAGCCTGTTCATCGAGGCCGAGGAACGGCACATCCGGGCCGCGGCCCAGGCGCGGGCGCACGCCGTGGAGTTCCACACCGGCGCCTACTCCCTGGCGCACCAGCGTGGCGCCGGCCCGGCGGTGGAGGAACTGGAGCGGCTGGCCGCCGCCGCGACGCTGGCGCGGGAGTTGGGGCTGGTGGTGAACATGGGACATGGGTTGAACTACCGGAACATCACCGACCTGGTCTCGACCGTGTCGGTCAACGAGTACAACATCGGCCACGCCATCATCTCCCGCGCGCTCTTCGTCGGTCTGGAGCGCGCCGTGGCCGAGATGAAGCGGCTAATCGGCTGACCGCCACGCCGGGATCGGCCCCGGCCCGAGAAAGGGCGCCCCAGGGCGCGACATGACCAAGCGCGCGAACACCGGACGGATGGCGAGCCAGGCGGCTGCCAAGGGCGCCGCGGCCAAGGCGAAATACGCCGGCGTGCACGTGGCGCTGGTCACGCCGTTCAAGGAGGGCCGGATCGACTTCGACCGCCTCGGCGACCTCATCGACTTCCACGTGGAGAAGAAGACGCGCGGGATCGTGCTCTGCGGCACCACCGGCGAGTCGGCCACCCTCTCGCACAAGGAGCACGAGAGCGTCATCGAGTTCGGGGTCAAGCGCGCGGCCGGCAAGACGCTGGTGATCGCCGGCACCGGCTCCAACAACACGGTGGAGGCGGTGGCGCTCACCCGTTTCGCCCGCAAGGCCGGGGCCGACGCCGCGCTGGTCATCACGCCCTACTACAACAAGCCCACGCAGGAGGGGCTGGCGCAGTACTTCCGCACCGTGGCCGAGAAGGGCGACCTGCCCATCATCATGTACAACGTGCCCTCCCGCACGGCGGTGAACATGACGCCCGAGACCTGCGCCCGCCTGGCCGAGGCGCACGGCATCGTGGCCATCAAGGAGGCGGCTGGCTCGCTCGACCAGGTGACCGAGATCGTCATGCGCACGCCGCTTGAAGTCCTTTCCGGCGACGACTCGCTTACCCTGCCCATGCTCGCGGTCGGCGCGGTGGGCGTGGTCTCCGTGGTGGCCAACGTCCTGCCGGTCGAGGTGTCTGAGATGGTCAACGCCTTCTTCGCGGGCGCCACGGCCGAGGCCGCCAAGATCCACCGGCGCCTCTACCCCGTGACCAAGGCGCTCTTCCTGGAAACCAACCCCATCCCCGTGAAAACCGCGATGGCCCTGCTGGGGCGCATCGACGGCGAGTTGCGCTCGCCGCTCTGCGCCATGTCTGAGGGCAATCTTGAGAAACTCAAGACCGCTCTCCGCGAGTTCAACTTCAAGGCGTAACCGCGCGTCATGCCGTCGCCCATCCCCTCTTCCCGCCGGCTCCTGGGCGTCGCGGCGCTGCTGCTCTTCGCCGGCGCCGCCCTGGCGTCGGGCGCGGCCTTCGGCGCCACCCCCGACGCGCCCCACGGCGCCGGCCAGCCGGCGGCGGCCTCGGCCGGCGCGGGGCTGCTGGGCGCGGCCCTGCGTTACGTGTTGATGCTGCTCTTCTTCTTCCCCTCCTACCACCTCGCCACGTTCCTGGTTTCCCGCGGGCCAGCCGCCCGCGCGGAAGAGAACGTCGGCACGGCCGTGGCGCTGGCGGGAATGATGATCGCCTTCGGCATCATGGCCGCCGCCGCCTTCCAGGGGGTCGTCATCGCGTTTTAGCGGCCGTTTCACGAGGTCAACCCGTGAGCGGAATGAGTTTGCCCCGGAGCGCCTCGTACGGAACGTAGCCGAACGGCGGCCCGGCCGGCGCCGGGGCGTCACCCGGTTCGCCCGGCGGCGGTTCGTCGGGCAACACGAGGTACTGGCCGGCGGGCAACGTGCGCGCCGTGAGCGCCGCGTCCACCCGCGCGACGCGGTGCGAGTCGTACACTTTCGGTTCGCCGCCCGCGGGAGTCACCTGCAACCGGCCATCGGCGGTGTAGGCCACGGTGTCGCCGGGAATGGCGTGCACCCGCCCCACGTGCCGACGCCCGTGGTCGTCCTGGAAGCGCGCCACGTCGCCACGCCGGTAGGGGTACTCCTGGCCGGCGAAGTCGTCGATCAACACCAGCGCCCCGGCGGGGAAACCGGCCACCACGCCGTCGCCAGGCGGCACGTGGGCGACATCGTATCGCCAGAAGAAGTAGACGAGACAGGCGCCGACGCCAAGAAGGAAGAGCAGCCGCGCCGCGCGACGGATGCGAGCGGGGCCGGTGACGGCGAAACTCACGGAAACCCTCTCGGTCTGAACTCAATTGCGCGCTTCCGGCGTTGAAAGGTCGCACATGCGGCGCCACAGGCGCTCTTTGGCGGAGAGGAACTGCCGCTCGACTTCCAGGCGGACGCGGGCGACGCGCTCCGGCCACCGTTGCACTTCGAGCAGCGCCTGACGGCGGGCGGCGTCGACCACGAACCCCGCGGCCACGGTGTTCACGAGCACCGCGAAACTGGAGTTGTCTTCCAGCATCTTCAGGAAACCGGGAAGGTCGCCAGCCGTGACCCGGCCCTCGATGATGGAGCGGAACCAGGCGCGGAACCGTTTGGCCTCGGCGGCTTCCTCGTGTTCGCCGGGGAAGCCGGTTTCCACCGCGGCTTCCACGCGGGCCAGGCGGAACGGTTCGGTCTGGGTCCATTCGCGCAACAGCACGCGCGCCAGGCCGACGAGGACGACGTCGTGGGAGCCGTCGTCACGGGTCTGGTGGTGGGCGACGCGCCCCACGCCCATGACCGCATGCACGGGAGAACCGGCGTCGGTGTCGGCGTCTTCGGCGGCGCCCGTGCGGAGCAGAGCCGCGGCGAGCCAGCCGTCGTTCCCCAGCACGTAGTCCATCATGGCGCGGTAGCGCGGCTCGAAGAGGTGCAGCGGCAGGAGCGTGCCGGGGAAGAGCACGGTGGTGGGCAAGGGGAAGACGGGCACGATCTCCGGCAGGCGCATGGCCCAGAGCATCGCGATTTGCGTCGGCGAGCGCAAGTCAAAATGGAAAAGCGCTTGATCGAGACGCCTCCATCGGCCATACTGAAATGTCTTTTGAGTTCAGGTCGTCCGCGAGCGAAGAAGGAGGTTGGCGGTGCCGAACGCGCAGATGAAGAAGAAAGATCTCGATCATTTCGAGGCCCTGCTCCAGGCGCGGCGCCGCCTCTTGGCGCGCGACGTGGGCAACCTGGAAAACCAGGCGCTCGCGGCCGATAAAGACGACGTGTCGGTCGACCACATGGCCGACTACGGGTCGGACCAGTATGAACAGGAGTTCACGCTCGGCCTCATGCAGGCCGACGTCGCCACGCTGCGGCTCATCGACGAGGCGCTGGAGCGGATCAAGGTCGGCGCGTTCGGGGTGTGCGTCGATTGCCAGGAACTGATTCCCCGCGAACGCCTGGAAGCGCTGCCCTACGTGCTGCGGTGCGTGCCGTGCAAGGAGAAGCACGAGCGGGAAACCGAGGGCATCACCTACTACTGAATCGGGGCGGCCATCGAATGTCCCCGACGAACTCCGCTCGCGGCGTTCTCGGCGTCTCGGCGGTGAATCTCGCGCCGTGGTGTCAGGCGAGATCCAGCACCATCTGCTCGACGAAGTCCTTCCATCCGAGTTTGCGCCAGAACCGCCGGGCGCCTTCGTTGTTGTGCAGGACGAAGAGGTGAACCTCGCCGACCCCCGCGCCCTGGAACCACGCGATGGCGCGCCGGGCCAGCGTCTCGCCGATGCCCTTGCCGCGGTGCGCCGCCGTGACCGCCAGGTCGCTGAGCAACCCGTAGCGCCGCCGACGGAAGATGGCCGCGTAGGTTTCCACGGTGCCGAGCGCGTACCCCACCACTTCGCCGTCCACCTCGGCCACCAGCACCACGGCGTCGATGTTGGCGTTACAGTGCTCGGCCCAGAGCG
>JACQVU010000453.1 GCA_016209585.1 Planctomycetota bacterium | reverse complement strand
GACCGATGGGATGGGCCGCGCCCATGAACACATACTGTCTTATACGTCCCGCCGGTCTCGCCCCTCGTCCCTCGTCCCCGCGCCCCATCATGCCCAGGCGTCCCCGGGCCGGTTGGCGGCGGCCAGCGCGTACTTGAACAGCGCCACGCGGTCCCGCTCGGCGAGATCGACGAACTCCAGCCCCAGTTGGCATTGCTGCGCCACGATGTCCAGGTCTATCCAGGCGATGCGCGTGCGTCCCGTGGCCTCCCGCGGGCTGCCGGTGTCCGGCACCGCGAAGCGGATTTCGAGCTCGACCTGTTTCTTGAGCATGGGCACCAGCAGGTCTTCCGGCGGCAACTCGCACACCAGCACCAGGCCCGATTGCGAGATGTTGGCCGTGAAGCCCTGCCGCAGCGGCGCGGGAGATTCGCCCTCCCCCGAGGCGGGAAGCGGCAGGAAGCGGTACCGGACCACCAGTTCCACGGCGATGCGGATGAACTCGCGGCGTTCGCGGTTGTCCCGTTGGGCCATGGCGAAGGGGTGGTCTAGTTGCCGCGGCCGCGCGGCACGAACTCGTATTCCCCGTTGGTGACCTCGGCGAGACGCTTGGCGTACCGCTTGCCCTCGTCGCTGCCGGCGAGGCCGATCTGGACGTAGACCTCCAGCAGCGCGGCCTCCAGTTGGGCGTCGGTCTCGACGTCGGGCAGCATGCCGCGGTCGAAACGGGTCTGACGCCGCCACTCCTCAGCCGCGATGTCGCGGGCCAGTTCCTTGCGGGCCTTGATGTCGGCCTTGGCCACCAGGTCGTCGATGCCGGGCCACGCCGCGCCCGACAACCCCTCCGGCGCGGCGACGAGGCGATCCACCGCCGCGCGCCCTTCGGCGCCGATGGACTCCACGTGCTTCGCCAAAAGGTCGCCGGCGCGCACTTTCGCCATTTCGTCCAACATCCAGTCCAGGCGCTGAACGTCGGCCTGCTCCCGCCCCGGCTCCACCCCCTTGTTGAACACGTCGTGGTCGCGCGGGGTGTGATACCGCGCCACCGTGAGCCACAGCGCCTCTTTCCCGCCCGTGGACCGGAGCGGAAGCAGCGCATGGATCACCGCCCGGCCGAAGGTGGTCACCCCCACGCTCCGGCCGCGGCCGTTCTCCTCCACGGCCGCGGCCAGCAACTCGGCCATGTCGGCCGTGCCCTGGTCCACCACCACGGCCAGCGGGATGTCGGTGTAGGCCGGCTTGTCGGTGGCGTGGTCTTTGCGCGCGCCGAGGTCCCGCGAGCGCCCCTTCGACCAGGTCACCACCTTTCCGGGCGGCAGGAACAGCCCGGCCACCTCCATCAGGGCCTCCACCGAGTCGCCGCGGGAGGAGCGGAGATCCAGCACCAGCCCCTCCGGCTTGGCCTCGCCGATGGCCGCCTGCATGCGCCCCGCGACGCCGAACTCAATGACGTCCGGCCGCATGTAAAGCACGTTACCGGGAAGCGGCGCGGCGCGGAGATCGGGCTTGGGATCCTCCACGCGGGTGAGCGTGATCTGCCGGGCGCGCTTCCAACCGGCGCGGAAGACCTTGAAGGTGACGGCCGTGCCCGGATCGCCGTACAACAGGTCGGCGGCCTCGTCGACCGAGAGGTCGAACACCTTGCGCTCGTCCACCTTCTCGATGGTCGTGAACGTGTCGAGCGGCCGCAGGCCGGCGCGGTCGGCCGGCCCGCCGGGTGTCACCTGGGCGACGTGAAGCGCGCCCCCCTTCAGCGCCAGCGTGATCCCCAGCCGCCCTTTCTTCGCGGCGACTTTCTCCGCGAGCGCCTTGCTTTCCGGCGTGACGTAGGCGCAGGTGGCGTCGAGCGCGCGCGCCAGGAACTCCGCCCCGGCGCGCTCCAGCGGGCGGCGCTCGATCTTCTTCTCGTCCACGTATTTCTCCGCGATCTCGGCCAGCACCTTCTCCAGGATGTCGGCGCTGGCGTCGATCGCCTCCTCCGCGCCGCCCTCGTCCGGGCGGGCCGCCGGCAGGTCTTTCAGCAAGGCCCGTTCGCCGGCCTGATCGCGCCGCAGCAGCGCCTTGGCGAGCGCCCCGCGGTCCGACGGCTCCTTTTCCACCGCCTTGAGCACGTCGCGCGCCTGCGCCACCTCGCCCATCTCCCCCAGCGCCAGCGCGGCCTTGATGCGGTACTCTTCCTTCGACGACCCCAGGAAGACCGCCAGTTCGCGCTTGCCGCGCACGTCGCGGCACGCCAGCCAGAGCGCCTTCGCGGCCTCCATCTTCACGTCCACGTCCACCGCCTGTTCGGCCAGGTCGCCCAGCGGCTTGCGCAAGGCGTCAGCCTGTGACACGCCCGACACGCCGATGATCCGGCAGGCCTCGATCCGCGCCTCGACCGGCGCCGTGCCGTCGCCCGCGATCTCCACCAGGCCGCGCATGGCCTCCCCCGCTTCCCCCAGCGCGGCCAGTTCGCGCAAGGCCGACGCCCGCACCAGCGCCGGCCGGTTGGCCAGCGCCTTTTTCACCACGTCAGGCAGGTTCTCCGCCTTCAGACCACGAATGGCCCGCGCGGCCTCCAGCCGTTCGCCGGGCGTCGCGGCCTTCTCCACCTTGTCGAGGATCGCGGCCACCTCTTCATCCGCGCCGCCTTGCGCCAAAAGCGCCGTCCCGGCGGCGGCGAGCGAGACCACGAGCAGCAGGCCGACGAAGAACCTGGTTTTGATTTGCATCCCTTCATTCTACCGCGAAAGGCGGGGCGGGCGCATGTCTGATTGTCGCCCCCCGCCGCCTTCGTGGAGACGGAGACCTTGAGAACCGGAGCCGCCATTGATCGCGCGGCGGCGCTTGGTATACTCTTGCAATCAGGCCCCCGTAGCTCAGATGGATAGAGCACCGGCCTCCGGAGCCGGCGGGCCAGGTTCGAGTCCTGGCGGGGGTATGCCGGCTTTCGGCCCACCCCGTCTTCGCCGACGGGCCTTCACGCGCTTCAGCCGGTCTCAAACGGTTATGGCCGTGACCAGCGGGCGCTCTGTCATCGATCTGCTTGAAGAACCGGTGGCCTTCGAGGAGCAGGCCGCCGCGCTGGCGATGGCGATCGCCCGCCGCGGGGCCGATGACCCCGCCATCGCCGCCGAACAGGCGGTGAAGTACCTGTTGGCGATGCGCGGCTACTTCCGCGCGCGCGACGGTCTGGCCACGCTGCTGGCCGCGCGCGACGGCCTGCCCAGGTGGCGCGCGGCCGCGCCGCCCTCGCCCCAGTCGGCCCAGGAAACGGATCGCCGCCTGAGCGATGCCCGCGACGATCAGGTTCATCGCCTGCTGGACGCCAACGCCCGCTTCCTCGACGCCCAACGCGACCTCGCCACGGTCGTGGCCGCGCCCGCCACCGGCCGGCCCGACGCGCTGGCGCTGCGCCGGGCGGTGGCGCATCAGGTCGCGCGGACCGGCGTCTTCGCCCGCGACGCGCGGCCCGGCCCCGCTCACGGCCACGGCCACGGCCACTGGGACTGGCCCGGGCACGACCTCTCGCCCGACCACTCCGCCCAGCCGGCCGGGCTGGGATCGGACGCGGAGACGGAGACGGAGACGGAGTCGAGCGCGAAGCCGGAGTTGAAGTCGGCGCCGGCCCCCGAGGCCGCGCCCGCCCCGGTTGGTGACACGCTGGCCGAGTTGATGGAGGTGCATGAGATGCGCCGCCTGCTCGACCACTTGAGCGAAGAGGTGCGGACGTTCGGCGACGAACAGCGCGACTTGGTCTCCTCGCTGCGCGAACAGTACTCCGACGCCCGCGACCGCGCCGACCTGCTGGTGCTCGACGTGGAGGACCAGAAACGCGCGGCCGAGCAGTTGCGTTCCCTGGTGGCCGATTTCGACGCCGCCAACCGCCAGATGGAAGCGCGCCTGAAGACCGAACGGATCGAGCGCGAAACAGCCCAGACCCGGGTGACCGCGCTGGAAGCCCGCGTCGCCGAGTTGCGCGCGGAACTCGCGCGTCTCTCGCGCGGACACTCCGGGTGAGACTTGCTCCGCTCCGCGCTTGTAGTGCGCCCGTGAGGACGTCAGGGCGCCGCGTTTGTAGTGCGCCCGTGAGGGCGTCAGGAAGCGGACCGCCTCACGGCGGAAAATGGACGCCGCCAGAGTGGGCACGGGATGATCCGTAGGGCGCGCCGTAAGTGTACTCACGGCGCGCGCCGATCCGCCTGTTC
>JACQVU010000443.1 GCA_016209585.1 Planctomycetota bacterium | reverse complement strand
CTATGACCGCGTCAGCAACCCGCCGGTGCGGCGGCAGATGTCGTACATGGGGCACGAGAAAGAGCGCGGCACGCTGAAGTACCGCTGCCCGGCGCGGCACGAGGGCTGGACCTGCCCGAGCGACGCGCGGTGCAACGCGCACCGGCCGTTCGGGATGACGGTGCGCGTTCCGCAAGAGGTGGACCTTCGGCGGTTCCCGGCCATCCCGCGCGCGACGAAGCAGTTCGAGCGGCGATACAACGGGCGCACCTCGGTCGAGCGGGTCAACGCGCGCTTGAAGGTCTTCTGGGGCGCTGACGACGGCAACATCGTCGGCGCGACGCGCTTCCACGCTTTCGTGGGGACCGTGATGGTCGTCCACCTCGCCTTCGCCACCCTGCTCGCCGCCGCGCCCCGCCGGGAAGGCACACTGGGGAAAATGCGACTCACGCCCATCGCCAAGGCCCTCCGCGACAAAAAGACCGGGTAGCGCCGAACGCGAAAACGTCACGGCAGGCGCAGTGAATCGCGGAGAGACTCCGCCCACAGCGTCTTATCGCGGCCCTGCTGCCGCTCCCCGCGCCAGCCATCAGCCCCGCCGCTGGAAAAACAGGCCCTCCCGGCGCCGGTTCCGCGCGATCCACCCCGCCCGGGTCATCGACTGCCCGCTGATGAGGCTGACAGCGCAACCGCTCGCAGGTCGTGCCGGAACACGTTCACCAGCATCACCGGATTTCCATCGTCCCGCACCGACCCGCGCGACGCCTTGCCGTTCACCGACGCCGGTAGCGTTCCGGCCCGGCTCCGATTCACCACGCCGGCCATCCCGTTCATCGGTGGCGGCTTCACACACGGCGCGGACAGCCATCTCCATACAACACGTCAAGGGCCACCATTCACTCCTACCTCCACCTCCCGTAGATCGCTCTCCTCCGGCGCTTCCACCCTTCCCGTAAGAGCGGCCTTGGCGGCGGTGTAGGGGCTGGCGAGGTAGATGCGGGCGTCGGGCGACCCCATGCGGCCGCGGAAGTTGCGGTTGGTCGTCGTGACCGCAACGTCGCCCGGGCCGAGCACGCCCATGTACCCGCCCAGGCACGCGCCGCACGTGGGCGGAGAAAACACCGCCCCCGCGTCACGGAAGATGGCGTACAACTCGCTGGTGAAAATGCGGTTCGCCGTCTTCTTCGAGGCGGGAACGATCATCAGCCGCACGCCTTTGGCTTTCTTGCGCCCCTTCAGAACGCGCGCAGCCATGACGAAGTCTTCCCATTTGCCGCCGGTGCAGGAGCCGATGTAGACCTGATCGACCTTCTCGCCGGACACGTGCTCCACGTCATGCACGTCGTTCGGCGAATTGGGAATCGCCACCTGCGGCTTCAACTTCTTCACGTCCAGCCGGTGCACGCTGTCGTAGGCTGCGCCTGGGTCCCCGGCGGGAAGATCATCGAGGTTCAGATCGTGGCGGTCGAGGTAGTCGAGCGTCTTCCGGTCGGGATGGCAGATGCCGCTCGTCGCGCCGGCCTCGATGGCCATGTTGCACAGCGTCATGCGGCTCTCGATGCTGAAGTGCGTTTCCACCGTGCTGCCGCGCCACTCCATGGCTTTCCAGAGTCCGCCGTCACCGCCCAGAAGGCCCATGGACCAGAGCACCACGTCTTTCGCCGTGACGAGGGGTGGCGGCTCGCCCTCGATGTCGAGGCGGATGGAGGCGGGCACGCGGAACCAGAGGTCGCCCGTGGCGAAGACGTTGCCGAGTTCGGTCGAGCCGATGCCCGCGGCGAAGAGGCCGAACGCGCCGCCCATGCAGGTGTGCGAGTCGCCCCCGACCAGCACCGTGCCGGGAACGAGGTGCTTCTCCTCCGCGATGACCAGGTGGGCGACGCCGTGGTTCTCGTCGCCCAGATCGTGCACGTGCGTCAGCCCCTCGGCGCGGGCGAAGTCCATCACCTCTTTGTATATTTGCGCCGACTTGATGTCTTTCGCGGGCACGAAGTGGTCGGGCATCATGATGACGCGGTCGCGGTCGAACACGCCTTCGACCGGCAGGCTTCGCAACACCTCGACCGCCTTGGTGGTGGTGGCGTCGTGGGCGAGCACGGTTTCCACCTTCGCCCACACTTCGTCCCCCGGCTTCACCGACGCCAGGCCGGCTGCGCGCGCGAGGATTTTTTCGGTGATGGTGGAGGGCATGGGGAGTCGCGGTAGGACACGGCGTTAAGAAAACAATGTGCCACTGCTGCGCACCGGCCGGTCAATTGGAGCGCTCACCACTACTTATGATCAAGCGTAACGCGCAAGCCCGGCAGTACTTTCGCGCTGAGCCCGATTCCAGAAGACTCTTCCTCCCAATACCCGAAGTCACTGCCGGCCGAGTCGCGCACCCTCTTGAAGACTAAAAGATGTGGTTCTTCGGCGAGAGCACGTTGTACGATACACATTCGGTACGTCGCCGTATGCGACAGCAATTTCTCATACTCGTTTGGTGTCAGGTCGAATGACACCGAATCTGCGGACGAGCCTTTGACCTCCAGTTGCAGAGTCGTGTCGCCGCGTTTTGCTGTCAGATCCCAGCCGACCTTCTGAGCGGAAACGTTGAGTACCTCGTAGCCATCGCCCTCAAAGTGCTTTGTGGCAACCCGTTCCGCAGCCCTCTCGACTTTGCGGCGATGCTCGGGATCCGCTTGGCGGGCGGGGTCTTTTGAGCGGGTTTGGTCAGCAGGTTGAATAGCTTGTGCTGGTTGCTCAGGAGGGGGGGCAGATTCCGTATTCGGTGAGTACTTTGCCAGCACGCTTTGCAAGATGTTGTAGCGACTGCGATGCACGCGGTTTTCACGTTCGCAGTAAAACACCGTGCGTCCGTAGTTTTTCCCGGTCATCCCGATTGGGTGGTCAAGCAACGGCCGTGCTGAAGGCGCGAAAAACCTGCAGGAGGCTTGTGTGGCCTTGACGATGTACAGGACGGGCTCGCGAGCATCGTTACCCCAGGCAGTGGTCTTGATCTTGTCCGGGCGTTCACGATGATATGGATACACCGTCGCGTTACACCAGACGGACGCCACCCTCCTTCCATTCTTGGTTGCCAGCCAAATCACCGGGACGCCCTTCGCGGGGCTTTCGCGGTCTTTTGCGCCAAGCTTCCGGGTGTCGATTCCGTGGTCGGCCTTCACGTATCCGTAACAGAAACCGTTGATCGGCTTCGCGTTCCAGGATTCCCACAAAGTTTCATCGGGATAATCTTTCACGTACCGGAACCCGGACCTCATTGAGATATTCTCTTGCCCCAGATACTCCCGAAACCACTGAATGTTGCATACAAGTATCGCCAATGGGCGCAAATTGGTCGACTGAATCTGTTCTTCACCCATGGTGACTTTCTTCTCTTCAGAGATGTGAATCGGCGTTAGATGAAATCCTCACGCCGCCACCAACGCCGCCACTTCCTTCAGGTCCACCGGCTCAACCCCCAGCCTCTGAAGAAGGCGGTTGAACACCGCGAGATCAAAGAGCGTCGGGCTGACAATTTCGACGCCGATGGCGCGCCCGTCAGGGGCGTAATCCACGACAAGAACGTCGTCCACGACCTCAGTGCGCGCGGAGCGATCTCCCTGGCGACGGGGAAGATAGTAGTACGCGGCCAGCGCGCGGCCCTCGCAATACGTCACTTTGAGATAGCAATCTTTCATGGACGATCCAGCGGGAAGGCCGTGATGACCAGAAGCGTCCTGGTGTTCGGGTTCGGCTCCACGACAACCTCCCACGGACACGAATCGTGGGAGGTTTCGACCACCCAGCGGCCCGGTTCGCGGCTCCGCCGAAACCCGGTCGCGCAATCAAGCATAACACGAAGATCGGTTTCCGAGAAACCCCGTTCGAGCATGCGATCAAGAAGGTGGCCGCTGACGCGGAGTTCCCACGACCACCACTCTGGCCGCCCTGCCACGGTAGAGTTCCTCCAACAACGTGCCGCACCGCCGACGGAAGGTCCGCCTCGCCCACGATGTTCGACGTCGCTTGGCTCCAACGCAACGAGAAAGGCCGGCTTGCCGGAACTTCGTCGATCATCAGCGTCTTTCGGTCAGGCGTCCCCGTTTCCGGGACAATCCAAGTCGCGCTTCCGCCGGATCATAGTTCGTCCACAGAACCTCCCAGCGGGTCTGTTTCACGGAGTGCACGGTACGTCCGGGGCCAGTCGTCTTCTTCCACCGGGGCGGGGGGTAGAGCGCGTTCATCAATTCGCAGTCGTAGCCGGAGACGGCGACGGATCCCTCCGCCTTGGCCAACGCCCGTGCCAGCGCGGCGTGCTCGTCGTCGGTCATTTCGAAGGCGTAGGCGCTCGCGTCGCCCCGCGTCTCATGCACGTACGGGGGATCGCAATAAAACAGCGTCTCCGGACTGTCATAGAGTTCTATTGCTTCAATCGCCGGTCGGTTCTCGATCTGAACGCGCAGGAGACGTTCGGCGATCTCACAGAGGTCGTCGGCGCCGTTGATCCACCGGCTTACCACGCCGCTCATGCCGTTGCGCGACGTGTCTTTGCAGTTGGCCCAGCGGCCCGGCGTGGCTGACTGAGCCAACCCGGTCCGCACCTGGCGCGCGCGGACGTAAAACCGCCGGGCGCGCTCCGAAGGGGGGAGGCGCGAGTCGAGCGTGCATGCGGCCACGAACTCTTCCCGCGAGAAGGGCGTCAACGCTATCGCCTTCACCAGCGCGTCAGATTCGTCGCGGAGAACGCGGAAGAAGTTGCACACCTCGCCATCGAGATCGTTGTACGTTTCGACGTCGGACGGCTCGCGGTTCAACAGCACCGCGCCCGAACCTCCGAACGGCTCGCAGTAGCGCGCCGTCTTCGGCAACAACGGCAAAAGCCACTCCAGATGCGAGAACTTCCCGCCGTACCACCCGAACGCCAGTACTTTCGGTCGGGCAAGGCAGGTGACCGGGCTTGGGGTTCTGCGGGTCATCGCCGGAGTATAACAGAGGGGGGTGCCAAGCGGCTCACCCCGATCGTCCCCACATCTTTCCTCTCGCCGCCATTTCCTTCAGGTCCACCCCCTCAACCCCAAGCCGCGCCAGCAGCCTGTTGAACAGGGCGAGATCGAACAGCGCCGGGCTGGCGATCTCGACCGGCGGTTCGGACGTCACGCCTCTTCCGGCGGGGAGGAGGCGAAAGACTTCGCGCGTTCGCCGACGAAGGGGTTTTCGCGCCGCTCCCGACCCACGGTGGTGGCGGGGCCGTGGCCGGGGTGAGCCGTGAAGTCGTCGCCCAAGGCGAAGACCTTGCCCCGGATGGAGGCAGCCAGAGTCTTGAAACTGCCGCCCGGAATATCAGTGCGCCCGACCGAGCCAGCGAAGAGCAGGTCACCACAGAAGATGTCGCGGGAGGCGCGGTCCACGAACGTCACCGAACCCGGCGAGTGGCCGGGCGTGTGCAGCACCTCCAGCGTGACGCCACCGAACGCGAAGCGTTCGCCTTCCGCGAGCCACCCGTCCGGTTCGGGCAGCGGCGGGCAGTCGAGGCCCAACCATTTGCCCCAGGAGGGGGCCTCGCGGTACACCGGCAGGTCAGCCTCGTGCATCCGGAGGGGCACGCCGTAGCGGGCCTTCAGTGCGGGCACGGCCATGACGTGATCAATGTGGGCGTGGGTGAGGAGGATCGCCGCGAGGCGCATCCCGGCGCGCTCGACGGCCGCGATGATCCGCGGGCCTTCGTCGCCGGGGTCGATCACCACGCCTTCGCCGGTTTGATCGCAGGTGAGCAGGTAGCAGTTCTCCTGCAACATGCCGACGGTGACATGGGCGATTCTCATTTGGTGTTCTCCCGGATGAAGCCGTGCGCCCGGCCCATCCAGTAGGGAAGCAGGTACATGGCCCCATCATACTCGCACAACCCGCTCACGCCGGCGTCGCCGTGAGAGTCGAGCACGTAGGGGTTGCTGTTCCAGCGCATCGCGCGGCGCTCCTTCACCGGCACCACGCGCTCGCCCTGCTTGGAGCCGAAGCGGTCGGTGAAGCGCCGACGGAAGTCGAGGCGGTGGGAGTTCAGACCGTCCCAGTCGATGAGGTCGAGCGGCGCTTCCTGCAGGAACTCGACCGCGTCGCCCTGGCCGAAATCGGTCGCCGCCGGCATCCCCGCCCCGTAGATGAAGTTCCAGAGCGGCGACTTCTCGCGCCGCTCGGTCTCGAAACTCTTGTTCAGCGAGTGTTCCAGGTTCGGCCGGAAGCGCGGATCCTGCTCGTAGAGCATGATCGGATAGTAGGAAAGAAAAGCGAGTTCATCGTCGCTGTGGTTGATGAACCGGGGCAGCAGCACGGAGCGCAGCGTGCGCAGGAAGGTTCCGTACTTCTCATCGACGTAGAGGTGTTCATACGCGCGCTGGTACTTGGCCTCGCCGGTGACGTGGAACGTGGTCTTGAGGAACGAGAGGATTTCCAGCGAGTTCAATCCCCGTTCGGCCCGGCCGGGCCCCGCGAAGTATTCCGGGTCCCACCGCCCCCAACTCGTGGGCTGGCCGTTCTCGTCCAACAGCCGCCAGCCGCCGGCGATGATGCGGTTCATGATGGCGCCGGCGTGTCGCCTCGCCCGCGCTTTCTCTTCGTCCGTGAGGGCGCAGTGGTCGTGCCAGCAGGCGACGGCGAAAAAGTGGCCGCACAGTTCGTCGGAACTGGTGTCGTTCCGCCAGCGCCATTGCCGGTCGGGGGTGAAAGGCCAGCGATCTTCCTCCACCGTGAACTCTCCGGCGCGCATGAACGACCGCGCCGGAAAACCGGGGTGGCTGGTGATGGCCACCAGGCGTTCCAGCGCCGCGAACGACTCGTCGGCGAACCTCTTGGCTTCCAGCTCTTTCGTGGCGCCGTAGCGCAAGGCCTCGGCGGCGACGTAGAGCGAGGTCCAGAGGCCGTCGTTGTCTTCCCACATCTTCGCGCTTTTCGCGGTGACCCCCGGCGTTTCGAAGACGCAGCGGTTGATCAACCCGTCGCGCACGTGGCGGGCGCGCGTGGCCGACTCCCACGCGCGGGCCTTGTCAGCCAGCGTCATCTCCGGCCAGGCGATTCGCGCCACCCCGGCCTTCGTGCCGACCCAGACGGTGTGATCTGGCTCGACGAGCAGCGCCGTGACCAGATCGTCGGGCAGCCAGCGGCGGCCGGCGTAGTAGTCCCAACGGATGCCCCGCCCCTGTCCGAACCGCACCCGCATGAGGCCGCGGGTGGAGCCGATGAAAACGGCGTCGGGGCCGTAGGCGACGCAGGTCGTCTCGCGCCATGGCATCTCCCGCCATTCCTCCGCCGGCGGCGCGTAGTCTTTCCCGCCGATGAAGAGACGCTTCTCGCCGTCGAAACAGCGAAGACCGTCCGCCGTGCCGATGATGGCCTCGTCGCGGTCCCGCGGATTCCCCGCGGCGCACGTGGCTTCCTCTTTCAGAACGCGGGCCACCTCCTCAGCCACGGCCGGGTCGGGGGTGAAACCGGCGATGGCCGCCGCATCGCGCGGCGGGGCGGCCGGCATGCGCCCGGGCGCTTCAGCGACGGTGACGAAGCGGTCACCGTCCGACAAGCGCGCGGCGCCGCTCTCGGTGTAGGCGACCAGCGCCCCGGCCGCGTCGCGCTCCAGGGCGGTGACCACGCCGGCCGGCAGACCTCCGGCGCCGGGGGCGAACTCCGTATGGACCTCGCAGCGGAAGGGCGGCACGAGCCGCGTGCGCTCCTTGGCGATTTCGGCGGCAGCCGCTTCATCCGCGGCCCCGGCCACCGCTTCGCCCGCGTGGGCATGGCCAGGAATCGCCATCACGACCGCGACCGCGACCGCGACCGCCACGAGCGTCGGCGCGCCGCGGGTGAGAACCAGTGTCCGAATGGTTGGACGCATGCGATTCAGATGTTGGTGGAGAGATCGAACGACGGGCTGGAAACGGCGAGCGCCCCGCGCAGTTGGTCCACCGCGTAGGTCCAGGCGGTGGAACCGGGCGAGCCGTCGAGCGTGCCGGCGCGCAGCCCCTCCTGGAAGCGCGCGCGACACTCCTCGAACCGCGCCGCCAGCGCCGGGGCGTCCAGGCCGCCCAGGTTCGGGTCCGGGTTCTCGCCCAACACCTGGCCGAGGGCGGCGACCTCGCCCGCCAAGTCCAGCGGCGGGTGGCGCGCCTCCCCCGCCGCGACGTTGACCAGGTTGGCCGCGATCAGCAGCCGGAAGCGGAGGGCGCGGTCGGCGACCACGGGGAGAAGGTCGGTGGAGAGGAACCGGGCGACGGCGTCAAGCAGCGTGGGCGCGTCGGGGCGTGGTGGCATGGCGTGGGACGGGGACGGGAGCGGGAGCCAGGGG
>JACQVU010000442.1 GCA_016209585.1 Planctomycetota bacterium | reverse complement strand
TGCACTTCAGCCTTTCCAAGCCCCGCGCCCCTTGCCCCTCGCCCCTTGCCCCTCGCCGGCCCTCACATTCCCCCGAGTGCCGCGTAAATGAAGAAGGCGCGAGCGAACGCCGACCCGCACGGCGGGCGTTTGCGTGGCGCCGTCCCACGGGCCGGGCCGGCCCGTCGGCCAGGTCTCGCCGGACGACAACCGGCTGTGGACTGCCCCGGCTTCGCCGACGGGCTTGTGGCCGCCTTGGCAGGAGTATCCTCATGCAGCCTCCCGTTCCGCAGAACTTCTCGCGCCCGGCCGGCGTGCCCACGCCCTTCAGTTCGCCTCCGGCTGCCTCGCCGGGGGCCGGTGTGGCGCCGCCGCCGACACTTCCGGCGACGCCGCGTCCGGCGGCGTCGCGGGCGTCGACCAGCGCCGCCGTGGTGCTGGCGCTGGTGGTGCTGCTGCTGGGCATGTCGGGTCTGGGATACGCGGTGGTGCAGTTGAACCGCACCAAGGCCGACCTCTACTCTGGCTCCGAAGAAGAGGTGAAGAAGGGCGCGGCCAAGGAGAGCGGCGCCGCCACCACCAACCTGCAGGCGCTGGGCAACACGGTTCGCGACCTGCGTGAAACCGTGTCCCGCCAGCAGCAGGAGATCGATGACCTCAAGAAGCGGCTGGAGGCCCCGCGCATCCCCGACCTCGCGCGGGTGCTCGGCGGCGGCCCGTCGCAACCCTCAAAGGAGACCGGCCAGCCCGGCGACCCGAACGCGGGCGGCGGCAACCAGCCGGGCGGCCCGATGGGTGACATCCGGAACATGATTGGCCGTTTCATCGGCGGGGGCGGCGACCCTGCCACGATGACGGACGAAGAGCGCAAGGCGATGGAGGCGCGCCGCGCGCAGTTCGGCCGCGGCGGCAGTTCGTCGCGGCGGCTGGTGGACCAGTTCGCGCGTGACAAGCAGGTGAACCTGACCGACGAACAGAAGAAGAAGGTCGAGGAGATCTTTAACCTCCAGTTGAAGGAGGTGGAGGACCGCCGCGCGCAACTGGAGAAAGACGGCACGAAGGTGGACGAGGCCCTCAACCAGCGCCTGGTGGATGAGGCGCGCGAGAAGACCGACCAGCGGCTGGCCGAGACGCTGCCCCGCGACCAGTTGGACAGTTTCAAGGTCTGGCGGCGGGAGCGCGACGACGCCCGCGCGGAAGATCGCCGCAAGGAGGAAGAGCGCCGCAAGCAGGAGGAAGAGCGCGCCCAGCAGCGCGCGAGGCAGCGCGAAGAACAGCGCGCCGCCCGCGCCAACGCCAACCGTGGCGCAGCCCCCGCCGGCGGGTCCGGCGCCGGCGACTCCGGCGCGCCCGCGCACCCTGACGGCGGCGCCGGCCCGCTGGAAGGCGGCGAGGCCGGGGGCAACTGAGGCCCCGGGGATCATGGTGATCCCGCTGCTGCTTCGCGGCGCGGCGCTCGCGCTGGGCTTGGCGGTGGCGGGTATCGCCTCCGCCGCCCCCGACGACATCGCAGCGGTGGCGCGGAGCCTGGGCCGCGGCATCAATCTGGGGAACGCGTTGGAGGCTCCGGCGGAGGGCGCTTGGGGCGTGACGCTCCGGGCCGACTATTTCAAGACCATTCGCGACGCGGGCTTCGCCACCGTGCGGCTGCCGGTGCGCTGGTCGGCCCACGCGCGGTCTGAGCCGCCTTTCACCATCGATCCCGCTTTCGCCGCGCGCGTCGACTGGGCCATCGACCAGGCCTTGGCGAACCACTTGAACGTCATCGTGAACGTCCATCACTACGAGGAGATGGACACCGACCCCGACACCCACCTGCCGCGACTGGCCGCGCTGTGGGAACAGATCGCCGCGCGGCACAAGGACCGGCCAGCCGAGGTCCTGTTCGAGTTGCTGAACGAGCCGCACGGCAAGTTGACCGGCGCCCGGTGGAACGCCGCCATCCCCACGCTGCTCGCGGCGGCGCGAAAGGGCAACCCTTCGCGGCCGGTGCTGGTTGGCCCCTCGTCGTGGAACAGCATCGGTGGATTGGCCACGCTGGAACTTCCGAAGGAGGACCGCAACCTGATCGTGACGGTGCACTATTACGAGCCGTTCACGTTCACCCACCAGGGGGCGTCGTGGGTGAAGGGGGCGGAGCGCTGGCCGGCGCGCGCCTGGTCCGGCACGGACGGTGAGCGGAAGCCCCTGCGCGCGGCGTTGGGGCGGGCGGCGGAGTGGGCGAAGGCGCGTGGACGTCCGCTCTACCTCGGCGAGTTCGGCGCTTACGAGAAGGCCGACATGGAAAGCCGGGTGCGATGGACGCGGTTCGTGGCGCGGGAGGCCGAGCGCCTCGGGATGTCCTGGGCCTACTGGGAGTTCTGCGCCGGTTTCGGGGCGTACGATCCGAAGGCTGGGGCGTGGCGCGATCCTCTCAAGTCGGCGCTGATCGAATAGCCCGGTCGCCCGTCAGTCCACCTGGAGATCGACGACAGATATCTGTTTCGGCGCCAGCCATGGTTTCCGGCCGTCGACCGGGAAGCGGGTCTCAGGCGAACAGCGCGGCAACGATGTTGCCGACTGATCCTGCGGGAAGAAGCATCAGGCGGGGTTGTCTCGGCGTTGTTGCAAGCAGCGACTGGGGTTGTGTCGAGGCGCGCTCCGGCGGTGGGCCTGTAGGCGCTTTCTGTTGTCGTCCGGCGCGCGCTTTGCTAGCTGTGTTGGTCGGGCGGGGCGCCGAGACTGTGGCTACAGTGATCCGGAGCGTCTGTTATATTAAGGTTTCGCGGATCGTACGGTGGCGGCGATGGCTCTTCTCTCCCCCGCTTCTCCTCCAGCGCCTCGCGACGGGGCGCGTTCCCGCGCGCCCGCGGGGGGGCCGGGGGCATGGCCGCGCCGTCCCGCCGCCGATGTTTTGGCGCTGGTTGCCTCGGTCGCGGCGGTGTTGGCTTTCGCGCTGGCCTGCTTGCCCCGTGAGAAGACCAAACTGGTGCCCACGGCGATCACCGCGCCGCCGCCCGTCGCGCCGCCGTGCGAGGGCAGCGCCTGTCCGGCCGAAGTGTTGTCGCTGGCGCCGAACTCCATGTCGTGCGACTCGGCGACGGAGATCGTGATCACCGGCCGCCGTTTCACCAACGCGCTCTCGGTCCGGTTGGACGACCCTTACCAGACCGACCTGCCGATCCTGTCCGGCACGGAGACGGAATTGCGCGTCCGCGCCCCGGCCGGGCTGACGCCGGGCATGTACTGCCTGCGCGTCACCACGCCCTTCGGGAAGAACACCTCGTGCGCCGATCAACTCATCGTCTTCTGTTCGCCGTGCAACGGTTGCCCCGACACCGTGAACATCGCCGAGGTGACGAACCTGAACACGGCTTTCACCCAGTTCCTGACCGGCGACGTGGCGGTGAAGTACGTCATCGCCGACGCCAACCAGGGGCGCTACGACATCATGGCGGAGTACTCCACCGACGGTCTCCTGTTCAAGACGGCCACCGCGCGCCCCGGCGGCGTCCACTCCGGCGTCACGGGGCTGCTCAGCCTGCCGGCCGGGGCGACCTTCTTTTTCGTGTGGGACTCCTACGCCGACCTGGGCAACAACGACTACAACCCGGTCACCTTCCGCATCACGCCGAAGAACCGCATCGACGGCACGCCGGTGACCAAGAAGGCGGCGCAGGCCAACGTCGGCGTGCGCGACGACTACCCGCTGGTCGCCCTCTCACAGCCGGCGGGGGTGAACTTCGGCGACGTGGTCGTGCAGTTCGCGCTCATCGACCCGCAATCCCGCAGCCTGGCCTACCTGGCCGACTACTCGCCCGACAACGGAGCCTCCTGGCTTCCCGCCACGGAGTCCACGCGCGGCTTCTCCGCCGGCCTCGCCGCCGGGCCGCTGGCTGCGGCGCCGGGGAACGGCGCCGGCTACGGTTTCGCCTGGAACTCGGCCCAGGACCTGCCGCGGCAGCGCAACAACCTGGTGGTGTTCCGGGTGCGGCGGGCGGCGGGGCCGCTGAGCGCGGCGTCGCAGACCTCGGCGTTCACGGTCGACAACACGCTCATCGGCGCGGCCTCCAACAGCGGGCTGTTCGGCGCGCCGGTGATCAGTGACCTGGCGCGGCTTTCCGGCGACACGCTGGGCGTCAACTGCGTGGACCTGGCGGCGGGCGACTTCAACGGCGACGGCCGCGACGACGTGGTGGTGGCCGACGTCTCCACGTCCAAGGTGTACGCGCTGCGCTCGGCCGGCGACGGTTCCTTCTCCACGGCTGACCCGATCCTGGTGGGCACGAACCCCACGACGCAGAACACGCAGCCGGTGCACGTGGAGACGTTGCAACTGGGCGGCGACGGGTTCCTGGACGTGGTGGCGATGGCCTCGCTGGCCTCCTCGTGTGACATCACGCCGCTCCGCGGCCAGGGGAACGGCGCGTTCACGGCGCTCACCCCCATCCGCACCGTGCCCGAGGCGCAGTTCACCGGCGGCGCTTACAACCAGCCGACCAAGATGATCACCGCCGACTTCAACGGCGATGGCCGGACCGACGTGGCCGCGGTCACCTTCACCACCGCCGCGCCGAAGAAAGACCTGGTGGTGCTGCTGGGCGACGGCGTCGGCGGCTTCCGCGCCCCCATCTACCTCGACACCGGCGTGGCCCAGGCGCTGTCGCTCGCGGCCGGGGATTTCAACGGCGACGGCGTGCCCGACCTCTGCGTGACCAACTGGCGCGGCGCGCCCTCGGTGCAGGTGCGCGTGCTGATCGGGGAGAACGACGGCACGGGCAAGGGCACCGGCAACTTCACGCCGGAGCCGGCCGCGGCCCTGCTCTGGGACGTGGCCGGGCGCCGCAACACCCCCTTCATGGCGCTGGCGGCCGACTTCGACGCTTCCGGCCGCGCCGACATCGCCATCTGCCCCAACCCCAACAAACTCGGCGACGGCGGGGATGAGTACGTGCTGCTCGCCAACGACGGGGCGGGCGCGTTCACCGTGCGGTCGCTGGACTCGTCCAGCCTGGGCGCCGGCCCCTCCGCCGGGATCGCGGGGGACCTCGACGGCGACGGCCGGCCCGACCTGGCCTTCTCCAACTACGCCTCGCACAACGTCGCCATTCTCCGGAACACCGGCGCGGGCATCCTGTCGCCCTCCTACCAGGTTTCCAGCGCCGAGACCTATGACGTGGGCATGGCCGGGGGCTACCTCGCCGTGGGCGATTTCAACGGCGACGGCCGGAAAGACCTGGCCGTCGCCCAGGTCGCCCTGCCCACCCAGGGGCTGGTGAGCGTGCTGCTGCGGAAATGACCGACGCCGCGCTCCTGCTCGCCTTGTTGCTGCTCTTCGCGCTCTATCTCCGCCGCGGCGCGTGGGTCGCCCTGCTCACGTTCCGCGAGGCGCTGCGCGAGGTGGGCTACTGGCTGACGCTGGCGATCTTCGCCGTGTTGGTGCTGCTCCTGCCGGTGCTGGCGCTGGCCGCCACGGCCCTGGGCCGCGACTTCGAGATGGTCATCGAGATGGCGGTCGACTCCATCGCCTTCGCCGGAGCGCTCTTCACGTTGCTGCTCGCCGCCACGCTCTCCTACCGCGAGCGGCGCTCGCGCGTGCTCCTCCTCCTCCTCACCCGGCCGGTGAGCCGCGGCAGCCTGCTGGCCGGCCGGTTGGCCGGGCTGCTGGCCGCCGTGCTGCTGGCCATGCTGGTGCTCACGCTCGCGGCCACCGTGGCGGCGGGGTTCGCGGAGAACAACCGGCGTTTCGACCGCTTCGACCTCTGGCCGGCGGGGACGAGCCTGCTCACGTTTCCGGCGGTGTACGCGCGGTTCATCGCGCTGCGTCTTTCGCCGATGTACCAGGGCATCGCCCTCGCCGCGGGCCAGACGCTGATCCTGGCCGCCTGCGTCACCGCGGCGGCGCCGCGCCTCTCCGCCGCCGGCACGACGGCGGTCGGGGGGGTGGTTTTCGTGGTCGGCCACTTCGCGCAGTCGCTGGCCGACGCTCTCCTGGGCCGCGGCACGGGGGCGGCGCGGGCCGTGGCCGCGCTGTTGCCCAACCTGGAAGCGCTGGACCTTGGCGAGATGGCCGGCGCCGGCGCGCCTCCGGGGCTGGTCGGCGCCGGGTTGCTCTACGCCTTTTTCTACTCGACTCTCGCAATGACGGCCGGTATCGTTTCTTTCGCGAGGCACGAACCGCCTTGACAGCCCGGCGTGACCAGTGTGGCTGTGACCGCGCCGCGAACGACGCGCCATGCGCTACGGCATCATCGGCGACATCCACGCCAACTGGGACGCCCTCCAGGCCGCCCTCGCCCTCCTCGACCAGGAGCGGGTGGATAAGTTCATCTGCGTCGGCGACGTGGTGGGCTACGGCGCCGAACCCAGCCGCTGCATCCAGGAGGTGATCGCACGCGAAATGACCTGCGTGGCGGGCAACCACGACTTCGCCGTGTGCGGAAAGATGTCGGACTCCTATTTCAACGCCTACGCCCGCGACGCCGTCATCTGGACCCGCAACAGCCTTACCGACAAGGAGATGGACTTCCTCCGCCAGTTGCCCCTGGTGGCCACGGTCGACGACATCACCGTGGTGCATGGCGCCCTCAACTACCCCGACATGTTCGACTACGTGCAGACCTGCTACGACGCCAAGGTCTGCTTCGAGGTTCAGGAGAGCCGCCTGGCCGTCTTCGGCCACTCTCACGTCCCCGTCTGTTTCTTCGACGGGCCGACCACCCAGTACTCCCTCTCCTACGACCTGCGCCTCACCGGCTTCCCCAAGACGCTGCTC
Source organism: Planctomycetota bacterium (assembly GCA_016209585.1). GTDB lineage: Bacteria > Planctomycetota > UBA8742 > JACQVU01 > JACQVU01 > JACQVU01. Next base: position 4,892 of record JACQVU010000442.1, on the reverse strand, counting down.
AACGTCGGCTCGGTCGGCCAGCCGCGCGACGAGAACCCCGACGCCTGCTTCGTGATTTATGACACCGAGGCGGAGTCCGTCGCCATCCGCCGCGTGGCCTACGACATCGACGCGGCCGCGCAGAAAATCCATAAGGCCGGCCTCCCCGACGTGCTCGCCGAGCGCCTCTATTACGGCCGCTGACGGGCGTCCTCTTCCCCCGCCGCTCGGCGTCGGCGCCGGGCGCTTCGCCGTCACTTCGTGCCGACGAACCATGATGACAACCTGTCGATGACCCGCGCGTCCAGCGCCCGCCCGGCGTCGTGGGCGTCGGCCGGCGAAGGGAAGAAGGCGCAGGGCGCCAGCGCCTGGTCGAGGTCGTCGAACAGCGCCAGGTCGGCCGTCGCCTTCGCGGCCTCCATCTCCCGCGCCAGAAGGCGAGCGTCTTCCAGCCCGGCGCGCGGGTCCCGCCCCGCGCCGACGATCAGCGCCCGCCCGCGCGCCGCGCGCGCCGCGGCCACCGGGTCCACCAGCAGCACGTCTCGCAAGTAGGCCGCCGAGGGAACCGCCGGCGCCGCGCCCTCCGGCGCGGAGGGGTTCCACGCCAGCAGGTCGCGGTGCAGCGCCTCCTCCTTCAACACCGCCGCCTCCACTTCCTCCGCCGACGCTCCCTGGAGTCGCATCACGTGCCGCTGCTGCGCCACCACGGCCTCGCCCCAGCGCCGGCCCACGGGCGTGAGCAGAGCCACGCCAGCCGGCGGCGGCTCCTCGCGCCGCGCGGCCTCTAGCGCCACGGCGGCGCCGAATCCCAGGCCCACGAACGCCAGGCGGTCGGCGTTCACCTCGCTCAGCACCCGCAAGTAGCCGAGGGCGCGACGGGCATCGGCAACGTCCTGTTCCAGCCGGGCCGGTGGATCGCAACTTTCGCTCTCGCCCACGCCGCGGCGGTCGAACCGCAACGTGGCCACCCCACGCTCGGCCAGCCCCCGCGCCAGGTCCCGCAGCGTCCCCGGCTCGGCCGGCGGCTGGTTGCCATCACGGTCGCCGAGCAAGGCGTCATGCAACAGCGCCGCCGCCGGAAAGGGAGGCTCCGCCCCTTCGGCCGGCAGCGTGAGCGTTCCGGCGAGGCGGCTGCACGCGCCGGCGAAGGTCACCAGACGCTCGCGGAAGACTGGGCGCGGCTCTTCGCCCGCGGCCTGCCCGGTGGGCGGCGCGTAGACCGGGGGCTGGCCGCGGGCCGCGTTCTCTTCCAACGTCGCGCCCAGGGCGGCGAGGCGCGCGGCCTCCGCCACCGGGGCGAGGGTGTGAAGCAGTTCCGCCCGCAAGCCGTCGGCGGGGATGGTGACGCGGGCGAGCCGCCCGTCGCCGTCGCGCCAGGCGTTGATGCCCCAGGCCTCGCCCACGGCGAAGAAGGCGTGGTCCAGCCGATACCGGCCGCCGGCCACCTCCACCAGCCGCGGGGGCCGCGGCGCGGCCCGGCGGCAGCGCGCCACGGCGCGCCCCTGGGGAAGCAACACGTCAATGCCCGCCCCGCCGTCCGCCGACGCCTCGTCGAACAGCGGCGCCAGCAGCGAGCAGAAGTGGGTGTCGATGATCAGGTCGCTGCCCACCGCCAGTTCCCGGCGCTCCTCGCCGACCGGCCCCGTCTCCCGCAGGACCGCCCGAAAGCCGCCACGGCCCTCAGCCCGCGTCACCGGGCTGATGGTGACCTCCACGAAACCGGTCGGCGTGCGCATGTGCTCCATGTCCACCCGGAAACGGGTCGCGCCCCCCTCGCCGGCGGCGCGGTCCCAGGAGAGGCGGTACTCGGAGGCCTCCCGCAGGAAGGTGGCCACCGCGCGAATGGAGACCACCACGCCCCCGCGCCGGCGAATCCAGAAGGCCTCGCCCCCGGCCGCGTCTCCCTCGCCGGTGCGGAAGTACCCCTCTTCGACGCTCTCTTGGGCGGCCGACGCCGGCGCCGCTCTCGGCTCCGACGCGCGCCTCGCCGGGATCGACGCAAATGCGCCGCCCGCGGGCGTGGGCGGCGACGCGCATGGGGCTTCCGCGCCGCGGCGGACCCCATCGCCCCCGCCGCACGCGGTGACGCCCGCGGCGACGGCTACCAGGACGACGGCGACGTGGAAGAAGGCCCGCGTGCCCATGCGTCAACGCGGCGCAGCGCCGCCAGCAGGTCTTCGAAGGAGATCAACTCGGCGGCCTCAGCCAGCGAGACCCACCGCCAGGCGCTGTGCTCGTCGGAGATACGCGGCTCCAGCGCCCCCACCTCAGCCGCGAACAGCACCACGCGCTTGCGCCGGCGGCGGCCCCCGCCCCCGCCGCCGCCGCCGCTGCGGTGCGGAAGATCGTATTCCATCACCTGCCGGAGACCCTCGACCACCCGCGCGTCGGCGGCGCGCAAGCCGGTCTCCTCCAGCAACTCGCGATCCGCGCCCTGGCGCTCGCCCTCGCCCGGCTCCAGGTGGCCCTTGGGCACGCCCCAGGTGTGGTGGCGCGCGTTCTGCAAAAGCAGGAACGCCGGCTCGCCGCCCGCGCCGCCTCGCCGGAACAGCACGTAACCCGCGGAGACCTCGTCCACGGCTCTCGCCCCCCGCCTTTGGGTGCTGGGTGTTGGGTGTTGGGTGCTGGGCCCAGCACCCAGCACCGCGGTACTCCGCCCGCCCGCCCGCCGCGCCGGCGCCACCCGCTACTCCGTTTCGATCATGTACAACGTCGACACCGTGCGCGTGTTGCCGGCCTTGTCCACCGCCGTCACGCTCACGCGCACCATGCCCAGTTGGCGGTTGCCGAAATCAGCCAGCGTCCGCGTCACCTCGTACTTGCCGTCGGGCGTCAGCGGAATCTCTTCCGCCACCTGGTCGATGCACAGTTCCACCCGCTTCAGGCGCGGTTCGGTGACGCGCCAGGAGAAGGCCACCTTCGCCGCGCGCAGCACCGGCCCCTCGGGCTTCAGGTCGTCGATCACCGGGGCCTCATCGTCCAGAACCACGGTGACGCTGTCCGCGCCCGCGCGCCCCGCGCGGTCCACCGCCTCCGCCTTGATCACGTTTTCGCCCCGCGCCAGACGCACCGACGCCGTGCGCACCAGGCTCGACCCGTTCGCCGGCGCCGGAGCGCCGTTCACCGTCACCAAGCGCAGCGACTGCGGCGCGCCGTCGTCCTTCACGTAGAAGACGAACCGCAGGTCGGCCTCCGCCACCACCAGGCCGTTCAGGTCCGGCGAGATGCTGACGATGGGATCGTCGCTGTCGTACGTCACCACCAACTCCGCCCGCGCCACGTTGCCCGCCTCGTCGACGGCCGTCACCACCAGCCGGTTGATCCCGTGTCCCTTCTCCGAGAGCGGCGCCGACGCCGCGAACCGCCCGTCCGCCAGCGTCACCGCCACCGGCCCCGACGGCCCAGTCACCGTCACCCCGTCCGCCCGCGCCCCCGCCACCGGCCCAGCCACCGTCACCGTGCCGGCCGTCACGATGTCGCCGTCCTTCACCGAGTCCACCGCCAGCGTCGGCGGCGTGGTGTCGCGCATCAGCCGCACCGTGGCGGCGCCGACGTTGCCGGCGCGGTCTCGCGCCTCCACCGTGATACGGTTCTCCCCCTCCGACAGGAACGCCGCGATCTCGAAGCGCCCCTCCTTCACCGCCGCCGTGCGCTCGCCCAGACGCACCGCCTCCACCGTGGCGTCGTCCACCGTGCCCGCCAGCGTGATCTCGGCCGCGTTCAGCACCGCCCCCTCCAGCGGCGACGTGATCGCCACCACCGGCGGCGTCACGTCGGACAACACCGGGTACTCCGGGTCTTTTTCCGGCGCGTAGGCCAGCGTCAGCGTGCGGTCGCGATCCTCGGAAACCGTGAGCCACGGCATGCGCGAAAGGCCCGAACGGGCGCGGCGCGCCGCCTCCTCGGCGTTGACGCCGTCGCCCGCGAACTCCAGCAACGTGAACGTCCACCCGCGGAGCCGGATCGCGCCGGCCAAGGCGGCTTGGTCCTTGAACGCCTCCTCGAGGCGCCGGGAAAGCGCCTTGTCGATGCGCCCGCTCGGCGCCTTCCACGCCAGACGCACACGCGCGGCCGACGCGGAGACCGTCGGCGCGACACCGCCGGGAGTCGGCGCCAGGTCGGCGCGGACGCGCGCCACCAGGTCGCGCAGTTGCTTGTCTTCGGCGTTCTCCACCGGCCCCAGTTCGCGGCTCGCCAGCGCCGCCCCGTCGCCGATCCGCACCGCCCGCAACCGCGCGGTCAGCGTCGAGCGCACGTACGTTCGCTTCAAGAGTTCGGTCCGGGTCACGTTCGTCTTGGCCACCTCGAACAGGCAGACCACCCCACCGGCCGCCGCCTTCCCGCGGACCGCCGCCAACCCCTTCGCGGGGTCGGCGAAAAGCGCCTCCACCTCCGCCGCGCCCAGCCCGAACTCTTCCGCCGTCACAACCCCAAAGGGCAGTCCCGTCAGATCGACCGGGGATGGAAAATAGCCGGCCTCCGCCTCGCCGCCGGCGGGCGCGTAGCGCCGGAGCAGAATGAGCGGCTCGCGCGCAGGCGGCGGAGGCGCGGGCGCCGCCGCTGCTGCCGGCTGCTCCCCCGGCGTGGAGGGCGATGGCGCCGACGAGGGGTCAGCGGGCGGCGCCGAGGTCGGCGATGGCATCGGCGCCGCGATGGGGGTCTTCTCCGCCGCCGACGCGGGCGCAGCGGGCGGCGCGCCCGCCGATGGCGTCCCGTTCTCCTCCGCGAGCGCGCGCGAGGCCGCCGGCCAAGCCAGCGCCATGGCCATCGCCATGCCCGCCGTCACCGCCAGCAAGACGACGGCTGGCGCGCGCCGCGCTCGGCGTCCGGCGCGATGCAACCAAGCGAGACCGCACATGATATTAGGATACCGCCACCGCGCCCGGCGTCAAACAGGGGTGCGGGGTGTTGGG
>JACQVU010000445.1 GCA_016209585.1 Planctomycetota bacterium | reverse complement strand
TCCTCGGCACGACCACGTATGACGTCTATCTGAACGAGCGTGCCTTCTGGCGCAACGTGCCCGCGCAGGTATGGCGCTACACGATCGGCGGCTACCAGGTGATCAAAAAGTGGCTTTCGTACCGCGAGCACGACCTGCTCGGCCGCGCGCTCAACGCCGACGAAGTGCGAGAGGTCGCCAACATCGCCCGCCGCCTCGCCGCTCTCATTCTGCTGCAACCCGCGCTCGACGCGAACTACGAAGCCTGCAAGGTCGATGGGCACGCCTGGTCGGACGATGGCGAAGAGCGTGAACCGGAATCGAAAGACGAGTAGCGCGCGACGCGGTTCACCGACCGGCGATCCACGCTTCCGAAACGCCCCTTCCCCAGCCGCCGCCATCGAGGGCGACGGCGCGGGGGAGGCGGTGAAGCGCGGCGCGGCAAAGGGAGCGTTCCCACCCGGCCGCTTTCACCCATTGATCGGCCGCCCGGCGCCGGGTAGAGTGAGGTTGATCCGCGCGTGGTCGCTCCGGCGCGGGCCGCGGCGTGAACGGATGTGCGACGGCTGCCCGTCGGGTTCCTCCCGATGGGCCGAACGGGGGCGAAAGGATTCGACCGGATGGAGGAGGTTTCGGTGGCGCTCCGAGGTTGTCCGGAGGCCTCGTAAAACACCGGGCAAAAAACCAAGTGCGAACAACTCGTACGCTCTCGCCGCCTAACTCAGGCGGCCGTCCCTCCCGTTTCTGTCTCCCGGGGCGGGAAGGGGCGCACCAAAGGGAGGCTGGCCGCGCGCGTCGGCGCGTCGCGCGCGCGGCGAGACACCAGACGAACTAGCGAGGCGGGAAGCCTGCCGGCCGGGGTCCCGCGGGGCGAATCCCAAAAGACCGGCTGTGAGCGGAGAAGCCGGGACTGAAACATCACGGGACGCGGGTTCGATACCCGCCGCCTCCATAACCCGCCGACGGGAAGAGAACCACTCTTTCCGCGCGGCCCGGTCAGGGTATGGAACCAAGGGCGATGGAACGCGGGGAGACAGGAAGCGGCTTGGACCTTGACACAACCCGTTGCCAGTCGTGCCCTCAAGTGCGGAAAGGACGAAGATCGGGAAGAGGGCGTCCAGTGGTCCAGTGGTTAAAGACGGTCGCAGGTGGTTGCGCATGGCCCCAGCCCACGGTCCCCGATCCCAAGCCCCACGTGCGGCGTTGTCAGCCGGGCGGCGACGGCAATGGCTCGATGAGTTCCGGCGGGTGACGCGCGTGCTGGAGGCGTCGCCCGGAATCGATCCCGCGCGGGCCATCACGACGTCTGAGTTTCTCTCACGCCGGAAGAAGGTTTATTCCGCCATCAGCGCGCTGGGGTTCGACGCGGGGTTCGTCTTTTCCGACCAGCACTATTGCGGCGACGTTCCCTACCTGGGCGGGAACACGAACATCTCCATCGAGCAGGTGGCGGGCGTGGTGGGGCCGCGCGGGTTCCACATCATCGCCGGCCTCGAGGGCGGGTACGTCGCCGAGCAACTTGCGCCCCGCGCGCGCGCGCGGGTTCACAAGGTGGAGATGCTGCAACTGGCCGACGAGAAGTACCCCATCAACGCCGAGCGCCTCGAAGACGTGCTTGATGAAGCCGCCGGCGGCCGCTGTCGGCGCCTCGCGCTTCTCACGCCGAGGCAGGTGCTGCCGGCGGCGATGCTGTCGGCGCTCGAGCGTCGCGTGGGCGCGACGAACGTGGTGGACGCGCAGATTGTCTACCAGCGCATCAAGTACGAGAAGTCGGCGTGCGAGATGGCCCTCATCCGTGACGCCAACGTGGTGGCCGACGCCATGATGCGCGCCATGCTCGCCGTGCTGAAGCCCGGCATGCTCGAGACGCAGGTGGCCGGCTGGGCATGCCTTGTGGCGAAGGAGATGGGAAGCGAGGAGCACGGGTGGGACGTGATGGTTGGCGCGAACGTCGCGAACCGCACGCTCATCGGCAAGGCTCTCAACCGGGTGATCAACCACGGCGACTACGTGCACCTCGGCGTCGCGCCCAAGCGCGACGGCCTCGCTTCCTGCCTGCGCCGCTCGGTCGTCGCCGTGCCCCGGCCGTCCGACGTGACGCCGGAGCAGCGCTACTGGTTCAACCTGGTGGAGGAGGCGTTCGACGTGGGTTTGCGCGCGTACGAGCGCGTGGCCCGCGCCGACGCCCCCGCGCGCGAACAGGAGCAGGCGCTCGTGTCGTTCTTCGCGTCGCGGTCGGACGAGGTGAGCCGCCGCATCGGCCGACGGATCGATCTGTCGCGGCAGAAGCCCTACACGGGCACGCACAACGCGGGTTACACTGAATGTCAGGAGTTCTTCGGCGCCATCACGCTCGACTCAAGCGAGCCGCTCGGCTGGCGCATCGTCACCATGCTCGACGTGGCGCTTCGCGGCTTCGGCGACCGATGGAACGACGTGGTCATTCCCGGCCTCGATTTCGTCGTGGTCGAGAACACGCTGGGCAAGGTCGGCAAGCGCGTGGAGAACTTCAACCGCGTGCCGCCCTCCGCGCAGGCGTTGGTGGGGCGGGGGGTGTAGGGCGCCGGTGAAGTCGCCGGCGCTGGTCGAACGGCTGCCGCGCCGTGGCGTACAATCGACGGTCGGCTTTGTCGCGAGACCCCCCCATGGCTCCTTCGCCCGCTGAGTCCCCGGTCGGCGACCCCGCTGGTCCCGCGCCCACGGAGGCGCGGCGTCACCACGCGCCGTCGCGCGTCAAGCCCTGGATGTGGAAGACAGCCATCGGCCTGGTGCTCGGGGCGCTCATACTCGTGGTGACTCCCGCGACGCTCTTCTACGTCGCCACGGCGCCGATCATCTCCGCCGACGAGGCCAGGCGGCTGATCGAGGAAATCGACGCGCGCTATCCGCGCGTTGTTCCAGACGACGAGAACCGGCGAGTGGCCACGGCGGAATGGTGCAGGAAGAACCTGGGGGCCTTGGGCGATCTCTGGGCAGCGTACCCTTCGGACGATTTTCTGGGATCACCTGACCCGGCGGCCGAACAACGCATCACCGCGCTGTTCGGCACGAAGGGACTAGCCGTGGGGGGCGCCGTCGAGTTCCACACCAGCGACATGGAGAAGTGGTCGCGGGGCGATGTCGCCAAGAAACAGGAAATCGTCGATCAGTTCGCAGCCTTGCGCGATGAGATGCGTGACATTTCGAAGATGCCGCGCCACGAAGGGGAATGGGGCCAGCATGATCTTAACGTCGCGAACGCGCTCATCAACGCGCTCATCCACTTCGCGCGGCTTCAGGCTTGTGACTGCATGCGCCTCCGGGCGGAAGGTCGGGCGGAGTCGGCGCTTTCTGACGTTCTGTTGGTCACCCGGATCGGCGCGGATCTTTCGCGAAACGGCGCTCTGGTGGATCGGATGGTCGGCCTCGCCATCACGAGCCTGGCCATCGGGGAACTCTGGCGCACCGCGCTTTCAGCGTCGCTTTCCGACGAAACGTTGGCGGCCTCGTATGGGTGTCTGCGCGAGATCGACGAGTTCTGGCCGCCTCTGTCGAACACGTTTGATTGGGAGCGACGCAACCTCCTCGATATCCTGGTTCGGCAACAGCATGACCCGAACGCTCGTGATCAGGCTCGGGCGTATCCGGCATCGAGTTTCGGGTTGGCGACTGCCCGCGTCGGTGTCTGCGCGATAGCGGAGAATGCCGCGAACATGGCTGATGTTTCACGGTTCGCGGACCGGCCACTCAAGGAGGTACAGTCGCTCCTGAACAAGAGTAGCGCCGCTTCAACACGGCAACTTGTTCATTGGGGCAAGCCGCCTAAAGCCACTGTGTTGTATGCGATTTCCAGGGATCGGCGCGCGCGTGCCGTCGTCCGCGGAACAGCGCTCGCCCTCGCGTCAGAGCAGTTCCGCCGGGCGAAGGGGCGCCTTCCGGTCAACAGTGAGGAACTCTCCGCCTGGCTCGGCAAGCCGCTTCCCTCCGATCCCGTGACCGGCGAGCCGTTCCGCTACGTGGCTCTCGGCGATGATCGCCTGTTTTACAGCCTCGGTCCCGACTGCGACGACGATGGAGGGGCGGGGCCAGCGCCTGGGGAGGAGATCACCGACGGCGGCGACATCTACTTCCCTTCGCTTCAAGCCCTGGCTCACGCGCGGGACGCTCTCACACAGAAAGCGCAAGGCACGGAAGCGCCTCGGTGACACGCCGACAAGGAACCACGAATGGACGCCAATGGACAGAAAGGACATCAGGTCAATGCCCGCCCGAGTCGCTTTCGCGAAGGGCGCGGCCGGACGTCGCCGCTCACAACTCCAGTAGCATGCCGTCCTCGGCCAACTCGCACGGGCCGTACTGGAGCAACTCCGCCAGCAGCATCGGCGCGGACATCTGGTGGTGGCCCAGGTGGGTGAAGACCAGGCGCGGAATCCCGAGGCGGCGGGTGAGCGCCAGGGTCTCCACCATTGGGGCGTGGCGGCCGGTGACTTCGTCAAGGAAAGCGCCGTCGCCCAGCAGCAACTCCACGCCGCGCAGGTGGTTCGCCTCCACCGTGAGGTAGTCGGGCAGGTAGGCGGCCGAGCGGCCGTTTTCCGTGAGGCGCAGCCCCCAAGTGGTCATGCGGGCGGAGTGGGCCACCTCGAACGGCGTGACCGCCAGGTCGCCGAAGCGCAGCGTCTGGCCGCTTTCAACGACCTGCCGGACGAACGGGGGCTTCTCGTCCCGTTGCTGGTGAGGCAGGCGGTCGAAGACGTAGGCGAAGGTGGCGTCGATAGTGGGCCAGTTGCGCGCGGCTGCGAGGATGGGCACGGTGGGGGCCGCGGCGAACTTACGGACGTTGACGAGGTCGGAGAGGCCGAGGAAGTGGTCGGAGTGGACGTGGGTGAGCAACACGGCCTCGATGCCCGTGAGGGCCGCGCGGGGCGCGGCGTCGAGTTGGTTGTAGATGTCGGGTCCCGCGTCGACCAGGAAGCGGTCGTTCACCAGCAGCGCGGAGCGGGTGCGGCGCTCGGCGCGGTCGGTGCGCGCGGCGGCGCATTGCGGGCACTCGCACCCCACGCGCGGAATGGGCCAAGCCGAACCGGAGCCGAGGATGCGGAGAAGCATGCCGGGGGTCAGGGGGCGGGAAATGCCGGACGAAGACCACCCATCGAACGCCCGACGTGAACGCCTACCCCGGACTCCGGACGGTGGACCGCGCGGCGAGGTGACCCTTCATTTTCGCCAGAAGATCGTAGGGAACCCGCAGGTTGCCGTTCCGTCCGCTGCCCATCTCGACCCCCTTGTTGTTCTCGCCGTGGAAGTCGCTGCCGCCGGTGACCAGCAGGTCGAAGCGATGGGCGATGGAGAGATAGATCTCGCGTTGCGCCTTGGTGTGGTCGGAGTAATAGACCTCCACGCCGTCCAACCCCGCCGCCTTGAGCGGGGCGAACGCCCGCGTGGCGCTCGAAAGGTCGAAGCCGTGGTAGACCGGGTGGGCGAAGACGGCCAGCCCGCCGGCCTGGTGGATGAGGTCGATGGCGAACTCGGGGCCGGTCTTCTCCTTCGGGAAATAGGCCGGCTTGCCGTCGCCCAGGTAGCGGTCGAAGGCCGCCTGGAAGGTCTTCACCGCCCCCTTGGCGAGCATCGCGTTGGCGAAGTGGGGCCGGCCGATGTTGCCCGTGTCTCCCCCCGCGGCGCGCACCACGTCGGCCCAGACGATCGGCACGCCCAGTTCGCGCAGGCGGGCGATAATTTTTTCGTTGCGCTCGCGCCGCGCGGCGCTCAATTCCTCCAGAAGCGCCCGGAACCGGACGTGGGCCAGGTCGAAACCGTAGCCCAGCATGTGCATCGACTGGCCCTGGAAGTTGACCGAAATCTCCACGCCGGGAATCACCTCCACCCCCAGCGCGCGCGCGGCGTCGGTCACCCGCGGATAGCCCGCGATGGTGTCGTGGTCCGTCAGCGAAATGGCCGCCAGCCCGGCCTTCTTCGCCGCCCGCGCCACCTCCTCCGGCGACAGGCTGCCGTCGGAGGCGGTGGAGTGCATGTGCAGGTCAATAATCCGGGTATCGGACATCAGCCTCCCGAGCGGCGTCGGCCAGCAGGCGGCGGCGCGCGATGAACTCCATGACCTCCGCGGCGCGCTCGTCGGGCGTTCCGGCGTCGGTGCGCAGCGTCAGGTCGGGGTCGGCCGGCTCCTCGTAGGGGTCGGAGACCCCCGTGAAGTTCGGCAGCGAGCCGTCCGCAGCCTTTTTGTACAACCCCTTCACGTCGCGGGCCGCGAGTGTGGCGAGATCGCACTTTACATAGACTTCCACGAAGTGGGCCTTATCCGCCAACGTATCCCGCCGCGCCTCCTCCCGCGCGTCGCGGTAGGGCGAGATGGCCGCCACCAGCGCCACCACGCCGTTGCGCGCCAGCAGGCGCGCCACCAGGCCGATGCGGCGGACGTTGGTGTCGCGATCTTCCCGCGAGAAACCCAGCCCCTTCGAGAGGTGCTCGCGCACCAGGTCGCCGTCCAGCACCTCCGCGCGGTAGCCCTGCCGGCGCAGCCGCTCGGCGACCAGCCGGGAGATCGTGGTCTTCCCCGCGCCGGAGAGACCCGTGAACCAGAGAATGGCGCCTTTCATGGTGAACACCAGGCAGGAGTGGCCGCCGGACAACGGCCGCCCGGAGGCTGGCCACTCGCCAGCCGGAGGACGGTAACGCGCTCCGCGGCGGGCGGGCGGCCGACGAGAATCTTGATCGCCTCCACGGCGGCGAGGTGGCCGGCCATCATCTCCTCGGACGGTCCGACGCCGTCCGAGATCGCCACGCGGCCGCGAAGGAATCGCGGGACCTCGTCGGCCTCCTCTCCGGCTTCGGGGCGCCAGGTGACGACGCCGATCTCGTCGGACCCGACCGAGACGGCCACGAACGGGATCCCCGCGCCGCTCGCGGCCCGCGCGATCTCGTCCAGACCGCGTGACCGCGACCCGCGCGCGGCGGACGGGAAGACGCCCACCGCCGCCGCCGCGCCGCGCGCCGCGGCCGCCAAGTCGCCCGGCGCGACCGGGTTGACGCGTGTTCCCACACCGCGCGCCCGCGCCCGGAGAAGGTCGGCGCCGGAGCCGCGCGCCCGCAGTTCCCCCACGCCGGCGCAGGCCAGCGTGATGAGCAACGTTTCCAACGCCAGCCCTTCGCCGGCGCACAGGACCGCCGACGCCAGAATGCGCCGCTGCCCCGTGGCGCCGATCTCGGGCAGGATGATCTGCCGCAGAAAGATCGCGCGCTGTTCGTCGGTGAGCATCACTGGCGCGCTACCAGCCCGCCACCCCCCGCGATGGCGGGCACGATGCTGATCTCGTCGCCCTCCTTCACCGGCGTGTCGAGATTCTTCAGAAAGCGCACGTCTTCGTCATTCAGGTAGAGGTTGACGAAGCGGCGGACCTTGCCCGTCTCGTCGCAGATGCGCGGTCCGATGCCGGCGAACCGCGCGCCGAGATGGCGGATCACCTCCCCGACCGTCTTCCCCTCGGCCGGCACCACGGCAGCTTCGCCGGTGAGGGCGCGCAGGGCGGTGGGAATTCGCACGTTGATGGCCATGGACGTTGCTCTCCCGCCAGGGATCACCTGGCCGCGATCTGGAGGCGGCGATCAGCCGGGCGTTCGCCGACCAACCGCTCGAACTCGCCCAGGTTGGGACGGATGACCCGTTCGACGCGCAGCACGCCGGAGAGCGCCTCCTGGGTTTTCAAGCCGTTGCCGGTGATGCAGAGCGCCAGGCTCTCGTCGCGCGGAATCCGGCCCGCGGCGACGAGTTTGCGCGCCACGCCCACCGTCACGCCCCCGGCCGTTTCCGTGAAAATGCCCTCGCTCTCCGCCAGTTCACGCATGGCGGCCACCACCTCCTCGTCGGTCACGTCGTCGGCGCCGCCGCCGGATTCGGTCATGGTTTTGTAGGCATAGTAGCCGTCGGCCGGGTTGCCGATGGCGAGCGACTTGGCGATGGTGCGCGCGCGCTGCGGGCGGACGAAATCCCGCCGCTGCTTCACCATCTCCACGATGGGGTTGCACCCCGCCGCCTGCGCGCCGAAGTATTTCACGGGCGGCGCGTCGCTCTCCAGCAGGCCGAGCGCGCGGCACTCCTGCTCCGCCTTGCGCAACTTGCAGATGAGCGACCCGCCGGCCATGGGGCAGACGACGTTGCGCGGCGTGCGCCAGCCGAGGTCTTCGAAAATCTCGTACCCCATGCTCTTGGAGCCTTCGGCGTAGAAGGGGCGCAGGTTGACGTTCACGATCCCCCAGCCGAAGCGGTCGGCGATCTCGGCGCAGAGCCGGTTCACGTCGTCATACTGCCCCTCCACGCCCACCACGTGCGCGCCGTAGACCAGCGAATTGATCACCTTGCCCTGCTCCAGGTCGGCCGGGATCAACACGTAGGCTTCCAGCCCGGCCTGCGCGGCCAGCGCCGCGACGGAGTTGGCCAGGTTGCCGGTGGAGGCGCACCCCACGGTCTCCATGCCGAACTCCAGGGCCTTGGAGATCGCCACCGCCACCACCCGGTCCTTGAACGAAAGGGTGGGGTACTGCACGGCGTCGTTCTTGATCCAGATCTCCCGGCAGCCCCAGGCGCGGGCCAGGCGCGGCGCCGGCAGCAGCGGCGTGCACCCCACCCGCACCCCCACCGCCGGCGGACCGTCGAGCGGCAGCAGTTCCGCGTACCGCCACATGGTGGGCGGGCGGGACGCCACGGCGCGCCGGGTCAGCACGCGGCGGATGGCGTCGTAGTCGTAGTCGATCTCCAGCGGGCCGAAGCAATCGCCGCAGACGTAGACGAGGTCGCGCGGGTAGACCTTGCCGCACTCGCGACACTTGAGACCCTTGACGAACATTCGCCTCGATCCCTGAAACCCGCCGGCGCGCCCGCCTCCGTCTCCCCGGGTCTCTCCCCCGGCGCCTTGCGAGCCTGTTTCGGTGGACCATTCGCGCTCCGCCCGGCTGCGAGCGCGCCAAGGCTGCGTCAGGCGCCCTCGACGTATTTCCCCGAATCTGTCTTCGGGCGCCCTCCTTGCCTGGCAAGTCTCGCTCGGGCTCGCGATCTAAGCGCCTACCGAAACAGGCTCCAGGGGGAGTCTATCGCCAGCCGGCCGCGCGCGTCAACCTTCACTCGCCGGAGACGATTTGTTCTCCAGCGGCGAAGCGCGGGCGCGACGGCCCGCGTCAACCCCCGTTGTAATGTCGCTGGACTTTTTTCTTTTCGACCGTTGCTTCGGCCGCCCTTGTCCCTAACGGACAGCGCGTCACCGGCTCGGTACGTCCAAGTCTCGACAGATCTTTCGAGCGAGAAACTCGTTAACCTCGCGGTGGCGCGGAACCGTGCCCGACTTTCCCCGCGACGAATTCACGTACACCGAGTGGTTCGCCCCTTCCCGGAGAAGCACGCATCCATGTTTCTCCAACTACGCGATGAGGTCACGCCGCTTCATTCCGGATGCAGCCGCAGTGGCTCGCGAATCACCTTCGCACGCCCGGTGGAGCGCCGAGCCAGTTCCCGATTCGCTTCCAAGACCAGCATGACCGCCTCAGCCAGGTTCGAGCGGGCTTCCTTCAGCGTCCGCGCCTGGGTGTTCGCGCCCGGCAGTTCTTCGACATACCCGATATACCCTTCAGGAACCTTCTGGAAAACGGCGGTGAAGTTCATGGGGTGGTTTCTGGTTCCGCGCGGGGTCTCAGTGCGCCAGCGTACACGAGCATTCTACCCTGATCGCCCACGCCGGGATTGCAAGATGCCCCGCGCGGCCCCGCGCCCTCGGTCCGGTCGCTGAGGTTCGCGGCGGTTGTGGCTCACCGGGCGCTGACGTTCCCGGCTCCGGCCTCGGCGATCCGGCGCCAGAGATCGTCTTCGCCCCACGCCGCGGCGAACAGCGACAGTGTGTCACGGAACTCACCCGCCGCCGCCGGGAGCGGATCACGCGCCGCGCGCAGCCGGGCCAGGATGGCATCCTCGTCGTTCTCAAAACGAACGTGCGGCAGCCCCATCTCGCGGGCGAACACCCGTGGCGCGAGCGCGAAGAGCGCGTACAGCGGCCTCCCCGGTCGGGCCGCATACGCGCGCGCGCCGGCCCGCGCCAGCGCCGCGAGATCCTCGCTCGCCGTGCTGATCCGCGGCCGCCGCCGTTCTCCCGCCGCGGGCGCTTGCCCCTGCTGGTGGAGCCGCAGGAGGCGGGCGTGTAGCGCGTCCAACGCGGCGAGGCTCCCGGGGCGCAGGCGCGCCGCTTCCAGCAGGCGACCGTCGTACAGCGCCGTGTGACCGAAGTCCGGCAGCGCGCGCCAGCGCGGCGGGTTCTCGGGGCTTAACCCCGGCTCCTGCAATACCGGGGGCGGCCCGGACAGCCGGTCGCGGCGATCGCGCAGCACGGCGGCGAAGCGCCCCTCCAGCCAGTTCTCGGCGAGCCAGGCGTCGATCTCCTTCACGCGGGCGGCGTTCGCGGTCGTGTTCGAGGCCGGATCGACCATCAAGGCGGCCTCCGCCCGGTCGAGGAGATCGGCTCCCCGCCACTCGACTCGCCACACGTGCCCGGCCCAGAACAGCGCGCAGAGCAGACCGACGGCCCCAGCCGCGAGCCATGCGACAACACGATCGTTCTTGCTGGCGTGCGCCCGCGCCTGGACGTCGGCCGGCGGCGGCGCGCCTGGACGAGAGCGTCGCAGCAGACCGGACGCCGCGGCCACCAGTAGTGCCCCGCCGAAGGCGCTCGTGGCGACGGCCTCCACCGGAGCAATCGCCGCCAGCGCCGCGTAGGCCGACAGCGCCGAGATGGCCAAAAGCAGCAGCACGTTCTCGCCCTCCCGCCGCGCGCGGGCGGCGGGCGTTTCCGCCTCGCGGCCGGCGCCGCCGCCGGGTTCCACGGCTGGCCGGCACACCGCGCGGGTCACGGCCGCGAAGAGGGCGAAGAGCGCGGCGTAACAGGTGGCCACGCCAAAAAGCCCGATCTCCGCCACGGCGCGCACCAGCAGCGAGCCGGGGTCCATCGGTTCAGGCGCGAACTTCCCCTGGAGGAAGTAGTCCGCGCCCGCGATCGCCGGCAGATCAGCCGCCAGCGTGCCGACGCCGTGGCCGACCAGCAGCCGGGGAAGGTCGGCCGCGCCGCGCGTCCAGACGCTGTGCCAGAGGGTCGCGCGCGAGGAAAACGCCGACCCGGTATCGTCGTCGAAAGCGCCGACGATTCCGTCCGCGCCCGGTCCGCCCGCCGCCACCCACAGCGCCACAGCGCCGGGAAGCGCCGCGCCGGCGGCCAAGGCCAGAAAGAGCAGCGCGCGGTGGCGGAAACGGCCGCTTCTCACGGCCCGGCGCTGGACGAACTGGCTGGCCACCGTCACCGCCCCCCAGACCATGAGGGCGAGAAGCCTCTCATGGCCTGGCTCTGGATCGGTGGCGGTGAGGGCGAGGAAGTAACCCGCCAAGACCATCGGGCCCGGGGCCAACACAGACACCCACGCCCAAGCCGGATGGAGCCGCTTCCCCGCCTCATACAGAACTCCGATGAGACCGCCCGCCAGCAGCACCCACGCGGCGAACTTGGCGAACGAGATGAGCGGCTCGACGGTCAGCGGCCAGCCGCCGGGGGCGTCGGGCGCGGGAGCGCCGGCGATGAATGGCGAAACCGCCAGCCAGCAGCCGACGGCGACGAGCGGCCCCAGCGGCGAGTAGCCCCCGGCCGGGGAAGCGGAAGAGGGCGCCGGCCGCACCGCCCACCGGAGCGCGGCGGCGGCCAACAGAAGCAAAAGGGCCGTGGAGAACGCGGCGTCCACCGACCGACTCTACGTGTAGTCGTCGGGCGAGTACTGCGGCCGGCCGACGAAGGCGCGTTCCACCGTCTTGGGCGCCGCGCTCTCCGCCCGCCGCGGGCTGGAGGCGCCGGCGGCCGGGCGCGGTGGCTGGCGGCGGATGCCACGCAGGCGGACGAAGAAACTGGCCTTCAGTTGGGCCTCCGGTCCGACCAGTTCACTGAAGCGGAACTTGATCGCCTCGCGCAGGCGGGACTCGGCGTTGACGAGGTTCTTCTTCTCCCACGCCCAGTAGTCGACGTGGATGGCGATCGGCCCGCGGTCGCTGACCGTGTGGATGCGCACGCGGGCCGCGGCCACCTCGGGCAGGTCGGTGACGCTGCGGGTGATCGTCTCTTCGATGGCCTGCACCGAGAGGCTGACGGTGCCGCCTTCCTTGTCGTACCGCAGCATGCGGTCGGTGCGCTCGCGGTGGCGGCGCCAGACCGCGTGGCCGATGGAGAGGCCGTTGATCACCACCAGCGCCGCCAGCGCCCATGGCAGCGCCGGGCCGAGCGCCGGGAGGACGCGCGGCGCGAAGGCGAAGAACCGCGCCTGCTCGTTGGCCGTGAGGAAGGGGTCGGAGGCGTTCCAGAGCAGCGCGAACGCCGCCACCATCGCCGCGACGAAGTTGAGCACCGCCACCCAGCGCGCCACCACGCGCATGCGGCTGTCGGGGGCAAAGTAATCCATGGTGAACAGTATACCGCGATCCGCGCCGCGCCACACCTCGCCCGCGGCGCATGTCCGAGACGGACGCCGCCGGTGGTCGTTGATTTGGCGCCCGGTGCGCACCCTACACACCGCGGGAGATCACGCGGCGCGGGTGGCGGAGGCTCCGAGCGAGAGTTCCCCGAAGGCGCTGGGGGCACAGCGGCGATCAGGCGTCCAGCAGCGCCGTCAACTCGTGGTCCGTGTGCCGCAGGCGCAGCGCCAGCAGCCGCGCCAGGCTGAGGAAGAAGTGGCGCCCCAAGCCCGGTTCGCGGTTGGCGGCCTGGTCGAAGTCTCCGCGGGAGATCACGAACAGTTTCGTCTCCCCCACCGCCACGGCGTCGGCCGAGCGCTGGCCGCGGTCGAGGAAAGACATGTCGCCGAAGATGTCTCCCCGGCCGAACGTGGCGATGTGGTGCTTCTTCTCGCCGGCCAGCGGGAACTCGATCCGCACGTCGCCCTGTCGGATGACGAAGATCTCGTCGCCGGAGTCGCCGCGGGAGAAGACCCGCTCGCCCGCCGCCACCACGCGGTCCCGGGTGCACATCTGCAAGAGATCGATGACCGCCGACGGGAGCGCCGTGAAGGCCTCGATCTCGCGGAGCGCCAGGGGGTGTTCCGTGCCACGCGCGATGCCCGCGTCTTCCAGCACGCGCTCTTCCGTCCACTCCAGCGCCGTCTCCAGGTTGGCGAGGATGAGGATGGCGCGCTTGTCGTGCGACAGGCCGAGGTCATCGAGGTAGGTCTGCAGGTTCTTGCCCGACGCCAGGCTGCGCGGCAGGTTGGTGAAAATCAACTTGCCGCCCTTCTCCTTCACCTGGGCCTCCAGTTGCTCCAGCATGTGGGCGGCGGTGAAGTCAACCGTCTGGATGCGGCGCATGTCCATGATGATGTACTTCGCCTTGGCCATGTGCGGCTCCACTTCCTTGAACAACTGGTCGGTGGTGCCGAAGAAGAGG
>JACQVU010000438.1 GCA_016209585.1 Planctomycetota bacterium | reverse complement strand
GTCCCGGCTTCGGCCGCACCCGTTCCCGTGGAACCGGGGTCAACCGGCGCGACATCCCCCGCGCCGGGCAGCGGGGCTGGCGCGGCGGCCACGGCCACGCGCACGGGCTGAGTGAATGGATGACGGAAGGGGACCGAGGAACGAAGGACCGGGACCGCAGGACAGGACGACCAGGAAGGACATCATGAGCAATCCGGCGTCGCGCGAAGTGACGTGGCGGCGCCGGTGGATGATAGAGATGGATTGGGTGGCCCGCTGACGTGAGTCGACCGGGCTTCAAGGTCAATCGGGCAACTCCGGGGAGGTTTTCACACCTCCCCGGAGCCATTTTTGGGCGACGGATTCGCGGCCCGCGAAGTCGCCTCGGAAAAAAAACGCGCGCCGCGGCTATGGATATGGCGTTTCGCGCGTCATGGTATCAGCGGTGGCCCCCAACGCCGCGTGTTACGGGTGAAAGTGAAGCGGCCGGGCCTCATCAATCGCATGGCCCACGCGCTCCTCGACGCTGATGTCATCCGCGCCGCCGTGTCCCGCCACGAGCGGGCGCTGATACTGTACGCCGCGCGCATCCTGGGCGGCGACGCGGATCGGGCCAGAGACGTGGTGCAGGAGGTTTTCATGCGCCTCTGCGACCAGAAGGCGGGAACGGTGGAGGATCACCTTGTCGCGTGGCTCTACCGGGCCTGCCGCAGCCGCGCGCTCGACGTTCGCCGGAAGGAATCGCGCATGCGACCGCTCGCCGAAGATGCCATGAGCAAAGCCTCCGCGCCCACGCCCGAACCGGGCGATTCGCTGGCGTATCGCGAGGACCTGCAGGCTGTCGTCCGCGCCGCCGCCGCGCTGCCCGAACGCCAGCAGGAGGCTCTCCGGCTCAAGTTCCATTCGGGTCTGAAGTACCACGAGATCGCGAAGGTGATGGGCGTCAGCGTGCCGATGGCGGGGCACCTGATTCACACCGGGATCGCCACGCTGCGAACGCGACTCTCGCGGGAAGCAGCGAGCGACGCGACGCCGGCGGTTGACGCGCGGGCCGTGGTCGCCGTCGCCGGGGCGACACCTTGACGCCCCGGCACGGCCAGAAGCGCCGCGTTCAAGAGAAAGACACGACGATGAAAACGACGCTCGACCCCCAGGTGCTCACCGACTTCGCGCTGGACGAACTGGACGCCTCCGCGCGGGTGGCGGTCGAATCCGCGCTAAACGCCAACGACGCGCTGCGGGCCGAAGTTCAGCGCATCCGCGACGCGGCTGGGGTTCTGGGCGCGGCCTACGCCGACGAAGGATCGCGCGTCGCGCCTCCGCCCGCGCTGTCGGTTCGCGCGGTGGTCGAATCCCGTCTCGCCCGCCGCCCCACCGGCTCGCCCGCGGCGCCGACGGTGCGCGGCCTGTTGAAGGCGCTGTTTCACGCGCGCCCGGGCAAGCGCGGCGCGCTCATGGCCGCCTCAGCCGCCGCGGTGGCGCTGGCGATGGTAGGGCTGGTGGCGCCGCAGGCCCGGAATGCGAGTATCTCGTACGGGTCTTCGCCGTTCAATATCCTGTATCACCTCGCGGATGCAGAGCGGGATTCCGTCGTGAGCCGCTGGTTCATTAGCGGAGGAGACTTCAACAACGACGGAAAATACGATGGCGCGGAATCGGTCTCCGCGAATCGGCCTCCCACGACCATCCACGGGCGGCCTGTACAGGAGTATTCCGGGTTCTCCTCGACTTTCTTCAATGAGACTACCAACGGAGACATCCGCGCACGGACCGAGAACATATTCAACGCTGCGGCAGCCGGCTGGTCGGCATCGCAGCGTTCCGGCGCCCACGGGATGTCCGGGCGCAGCCGGCCGTCGGCTCCCGCCAACGTGAACTCCGCGTCCAGCGACGCGCTTGGAAAGATAGCGCAGGGGGCGTTCGTTCCGGATCCAACGCTGCCCAGCGCGGCGCAGGCGAACGCGGATAGTGGAACGGCCGGCGGAGAGTTGACCCCCGAACAGGCCGAAGCGTGGTGGCGGCGTAACCGTGAACTCGACGAATCGCGCCCCGAAATCCAAATGCTTCGGTCACCAGCGTCTGATATCGACGCGAAACTCAGCACGGGCATTTCCAAAAAGGTCCAGGCCCGCGTGACGGCGATCGATGAGGAGGCCGGCGTGGTCCTTCTCTCGGCCGGTATGGCTGACAACGTTCGAATCGGCAGCACGTTCGTGGTCTACCGCGACGATCGCTACAAAGTGATGGTACAGGTGACGGAAGTCTCCCCGAACCAGTGCGCGGGGTTGATTCTCTGGGGCACCTCTATACGCAAGGTCGAACCCGGAGACGAGGCCCTCGAGGTCCTGGATGACGGCCCCGCCGTCGCCCCACCCGCCGCGAGGCCAGTCCAGCAGGAGCGGTACGCTCCCGTCGCCCACGCTCCCTTTTCGAAGGTGGGCGAAAACCCCCTTTCCACGTTTTCCATCGACGTCGACACCGCCTCGTACGCCAACGTCCGGCGCATGCTGATGGTCGAAAACCGCCTGCCGCCCGCGGGCGCGGTGCGCGTCGAGGAGATGCTGAATTCGTTCACCTACGCCTACGAACCGCCGCGGTTTGATCGCGGCGATCCGTTCGCGGCGCACGTGGAAGTGGGCGCCTGCCCGTGGAACCGGGCGCATCTGCTCGCGCGCATCGGCCTGAAGGGAAAGGAGATTCCGGAGGAGGCTCGCCCCACGGCCAACCTCGTCTTCCTGGTGGACGTGTCCGGCTCCATGCAGGAACCGAACAAACTGCCGCTGGTCGTGAGGTGCATGACCTCCCTCATCAGCCGGCTGCGCGCGGAGGATCGCGTGACGGTCGTGGTCTACGCCGGCAACGAGGGGCTGGCGCTCGACACCACCGCCTGCGACGCCGCCGGCAAGACCGCCGCCACCGCCGCGCTGGAACGGCTGAGCGCGGGCGGTTCCACCAACGGCGGCGCGGGCATCACGCTGGCCTACGCCAAGGCGAAGGAGTCGTTCATCCGCGGCGGCAGCAACCGCGTGATTCTCTGCACCGACGGCGACTTCAACGTGGGCGTCACCAGCGACGCCGAACTCGTTCGCCTCGTGCGGGAGCAGGCGAAAAGCGGCGTTTTTCTCACCGCGCTGGGATTCGGCATGGGGAACTTCAACGACGCGATGCTTGAACAGATCGCCGACCAGGGCAACGGCAACTACGGCTACGTCGATAGCGCCGACGAAGGCGAACGCCTGCTGGGCCGGCAACTCGCCGGCACGCTGTTCACCATCGCGAAAGACGTGAAGATTCAGGTCGAGTTCAATCCGGCGGCCGTGGCGGCCTATCGCCTCATCGGGTACGAGAACCGCGCGCTGGCGGCCCGTGACTTCAACGACGACACGAAAGACGCCGGCGAAATCGGCGTCGGCCACACGGTCACGGCGCTGTACGAGATCGTGCCCGCGGGGGGCCTGGTTCCCGGTGAGGAAGCGGGGCGGGCGGGCGAGAAGGACCGCGCCGTCAGCCCGGCCTCCGCGGACGAAGCGGCCGGCTCCGGCGCCGGGGAGTCCGCCGTGGCCCCGCCCATTGACGAACTGAAGTACCAGTCCGCGCGACTCGGCGACGGCGCACCGGCCGTGCCCGTTTTCCCCGACGAGTTGTTCACGCTCAAACTGCGCTACAAGCAGCCGGACGGCGACACCAGCGCCAAGTTTGAGGTTCCCGTCGCCGTCCCCGGGACGCGGGGAGCGCCGGAGCCGTCGGCCGACTTCCGCTTCGCGGCGGCGGTGGCGGCGTTCGGCATGACGCTTCGCGCGACGCCCGTGGACCTTCGCGGCGAGGTCTCGCACGACCTGGCCCTGGCGCTCGCCCGCGACGCCGCCGGCGACGACCCCCAGCGCGCCGAGTTCCAGCGGCTGGTGGAGAAGGCGAAGGAGTTGTCGAAGTAGTCGGTCCGCGGGGTCCGCGGGGGCTTGCGGCCGGGGATCGGGGATCAGGCGGAGTACCGCGGTGTTGGGTGTTGGGTGTTGGGTGCTGGGTGTTGGGCCCAGCACCCAACGCCCAGCACCCCGGCTGGGGAGATGGGGTATTAGCTGACAACTGCCAACTGCCAACTGCCAACTGATAACCGACCACTGACAACTGCGACGAGGTCCTCGCAGCCACCCGCCGGCCGAATGGTCTACCGAAATAGGCTCTTAGACCCTGTGGTCGTTCCGGTTTCCGTGAACGAACCGTTCCTTCTGACGGTGGTGATCCCCACGGTCGACCGGGCCGGGCCGCTGCTCGACGTGCTGGACGACCTGGCCGCGCAGGACGATCCCTGTTACGAAGTGCTGGTCGTCGACCAGTCTTCGGCGCCCAACGCCGATCTCGCGCGGCGGGCCGCGCTGTCCATCGGCGCGGTGAACGGCTGTGTCCGTTACGTCCGGCTGCGAACGCGCAGCCTGCCGCACGCGCGGAACGCGGGTCTCAGCCTGGCGCGGGGGGAGGTGATCCTCTTTCTGGACGACGACGTGCGGTTCGACGCCACGCTTGTCCGCCGCCACCGCGAGAACTTCGCGGATCCCGGCGTGGCGGCGGTCGCCGGGCGCATCACCGGCGGGTATGAGCAGGTCTTCGGCTCCTGGCGGGGCACCGGGCGCATCTTCCGGTTCTGGCCGATGTACCTGCGGAATTTCGACCGCCGCCGCCGCTGCCGCGTGGAGCACCTGCCGGGCGGCCACCACTCGGTGCGGGCGGCGCTCATCCGGGAGGCCGGCGGGTTCGATGAAACCTTTTCCGGCGTGGCGAACATCTGCGAGGAATCCGACATGGCCCACCGCCTGGGCGCCGTGGCCCGGCGGCGGGGCATGCGGATGGTGTTCGACCCCCGCGCCACGCTCCACCACCTTCGCCTGCCCACCGGCGGCTGCCGCGAACGCGACGACGGGGCGTGGGTCTACTGGCACGCGCACAACGTGATGCTGCTCTTTTTGCGGCACTACCCGCGGCTCTACCTGCCGCTGTACCTGCTCTGGGTGACGTTGCGCGCGGCGCGGCTGGCGCGGCGCGAGGGGAACATCGACCGCCTCCGCATCACCTGGCGCGGAACGCGCGACGCCTTCCGCACGTTCGCCCGCGTCGGCCGCCGCGCGCGCCACACGCCGCCGGCGTTCGCCGGGACCGAGCCAGCCGCCGACGCGCGGGCCGAGGCCGCGAGCGCGGACGCGCCGGCCGGCGGTCAGCCGTGTTTGCCGCGCGCGGTGCTGGAGGCCACCGACTACTTCCTGCCCGGTGAGGGGCGCGCCTACTTCGACAACGCGCTTTGCTTCCGCGCCCGCGGCTGCCACGTGGAGTTCCTGGCCACCGTGCCGGCCGGCGGCCCGGCCGACGGCGAGACCTGGCGCGGCGTGCGGCTGCACGCTTTGCCGCCGGCGGATCGGGCCTCGCCGCGTCGTTTCCTGCGCGAGACGATCGGCGCTTTCCAGGTCCGTTTCGAGCGTCTGCTTCGCGAGCGCGCCTTCGACCTCTGCGTGTTGCACGGTCCGCTGGCCGGGCGGGCGTACGGCCTGGCGCGCGCGCCGCGCGGGCGGCCCAAGCCGCCGGCCATCTACGTGTTCCACTCGCCGTGGGCGGCCGAGCACGCCGTGAAGGCGCGCCGCGCCGGAGAGCCGGCGTGGAAAGTGCGCGCCGGCATGTTCCCGCGCGACCACCTCGAGGCCGCGGCCATCGCCCCGGCCGCGCGCGTGGTCACGTTGTCACGTTACATGCGGGCGCTACTCGGCGCGCGCCACCCGGGGCTCGCCGACGGCCGGTGGCGTCTCATCCGCGGCTGGGCCGACCTGGCCCACTTCAACGACGCCCTCCCCCGCGAAAAGGCCCGCGAGCGCCTTGGTCTGGCGCCGGGGCCGGGACCGCTCCTTTTGACCATCCGCCGCCTGGAAAGCCGCATGGGGCTGGACGTGCTGCTGGAGGCCTTCCGCGCCGTGCTGGACCGCGAAGCAGGCGCCCGCCTCATCATCGGCGGCGCCGGACCGCGGGAGGCTGACCTCCGGCGTCAAGCCTCCCGCCTGGGGCTGGACGGCGCGGCGCGTTTCTGGGGCTACGTCGACGACGAGCACATTCCGCTGCTCTATCGCGCGGCGGACCTCTTCGTTCTTCCCACCCAGGAACTGGAGGGCTTCGGCCTCGTCACCGTCGAGGCCCTGGCCTGCGGCACGCCCGTGCTCGGCACGCCGGTCGGGGGCACCGCTGAAATCCTCGCCGAGCTCGACCCGGCGCTCCTCTTCCCCGGCCTCTCCGCGGCGGACATGGCTCCGGCCATCCTCCGCGCGACGCGCTCGGAATGGATGAGCCTGGACGCCGCCCGCCGCTGCCGGCGATACGCGACAGACCGCTACTCGTTCGACCGCGGGGCCGACGAATACCTGGCGCTCGCACGGGAGGTATTGGACGAGCACCTTCCCAACCGCGCGCCGCCGCCGTGGGCCGCGCCGTGACGCCGCCGGACGGCTTCACCGGCGGAGCGTGGCGAGAACCTCGCCCACGATGGAGGGCAGATGATGGTCCAGCGAAACCTTGGCGTCGCACGCGCAGCCCGCGCACTCCTTGCGCTCCATCGCCGCCACCAACCGGGCGTAGCGGTGGCTGGCCAGCAGGTCGCGAAAGGGCGTCTCGGTCAGGTTGCCCACCGGCGGGCCGGCGTGGCATGGAAAGAGGTTGCCGCGGGGGTCTACCCGCGCCTCCACGTGGCCCAGAAGGCAGGGGGTGGCTGGGTCGCGGGGGTCCAGGAAGTAGCGCCGCGCGAAGGCCAGCGCGGCGTGACTGTTGCCGATGGCCGCCCCCCGGCGCTTCGCCGCGGCCAGGCGATCCAGAAGCGCCAGGAAGTCCGGCAGGTCGGCGGGGCCGATCCAGTAGCGGGCATTCTCGGCGGCGCGAAAGTGGTGGGGCGCGAAACTCACCAGATTGAAAAAGATGCCCGCCCCGTGCCGCGCGGCCAGCGCCGCCACCGCCTCCGCGCCGCGAAACGTGAGGGCCGACAGCGTGCAGGCCACGTGCAGCCCGAAGGGGCGCGCGCGCCGCATCGCGGCCAGCATCTGGAGCCGCGCCACGCTGACCCGCCCGTGGCCGGGAACGCCGCGCAGCCGGTCTTGCGACTCGCCCGCGCCGTCGATGGAGAGCGTCACGCTCGCCAGAGAGGCGTCCAACAGCGCCCGCGCGCGCGCGGGAGAAAGCAGCAGCCCGTTGGTGACCATCGAGGGCGTCGCGCCCGAGGCGGCCGCCGCCTCCACCAGCGACTCCAGGTCTTCCCGCAGCAGCGGCTCGCCCCCCGTGAAGTTCATGCTGCTCACGCCGCCGGCGGCGAGGTCGGCGATGAGCGCGCGCCACCGCCGGGTGGACAGTTCCCCGTCGCGCCCGTTCTTCCACATGTGGCAGGAGCCGCACCCGGCGTTGCAGGCCGCCGTGACCATCAGCCGGGCGACGTGAGGCCGGGGCGAACGGCCGGGAAACCCGACGCGGCGCGCCGCCGCGATGCGCGCCGCCCGCAAAGTGTTGAACGCCGCCGCCGGCAGCCGGAGGCTGACGCCGCCGCGGCGGGCGCGCCCGTTCCGCCCGTTGAAAGCAGTCCGCGCGCCGGGCGCGGCCGGCGGAGCCGGTGATTCCGCCGTAAGGGGCCGGCCGCCGGACGCCGCGGACGCCGCGAGATCGAGATCGAAGGCTGGCGCGCCGTCCATCGCGGGGGGAATGGGCGCTTCGGCCAGGCGCAGGATGGTGGGCGCGAAGTCGCGCTTCTCCACGATCTCCGCGCGCCCCCGCCAGCGTTCGCCGGACGAGGCGGTGACCAGAAAGAAGCCGCGGAGGTCGGCCACCTCGTCGCCCTCGGCGTAGCCGTGCATGCCGGCGGCGAGCCGATTCCCCTGCCAGAAGTTGGGCCGGAAGCAGAGGCCCGGACGCAACGCGAAGACCAGGTGGCCGAACCGTTCGTACGCCTCGCCACCGGCCGGCAACCCCAGGCGGGCGCGATGCTCGCCGGTGAGCAGCAGGCCCAGGTCGGCGCGGGCCGCGAGCCGCTCCGCCAGCCGCGCGCGGCGGGCGGGGTCGTCACACCAGAGGCGCAGGGCCGTGGAGTCGATGAAGAAGAGCAGGCCGCCTCCGCCGCGCGCGGTCCGCGCCGCCGCGCGCGACATCAGCGCCCAGGGCGACACCGCGCGCCTCACGGCCATCTGCCCGG
Organism: Planctomycetota bacterium; assembly: GCA_016209585.1. Taxonomy (GTDB): domain Bacteria; phylum Planctomycetota; class UBA8742; order JACQVU01; family JACQVU01; genus JACQVU01. The sequence continues at coordinate 885 of JACQVU010000438.1, read as the reverse complement.
TCGAGGAACAGACCGCCAGCCGCCAGTGATCGCCTCGTTCTTCAAGGCGGCGCGCCACCGTCTCGACGAAGCGATCAATGCGGGCGAGTTCCGCCCGCGCGGCGAGAGAGCGCGGCCCGTGGCGGTGCGACAGGTTGTCGATGCGCGTGATCGCCCGGTAGATCACCCGGGTTCCGGTCGCGCGCGCGGCGTCGATCTCCTCGACTCCCGCGCGGTACGGATCGCCCAGCCGCGCGTAGCGGACCGCGAGCCGGGCGCGGAGGCCGGCGCGGGCAGCCGCGCCGCCGCCCGCCGTGGCGCCCGCGCGCGCCAGGGCGGCCCACAGGTTGTCGGGGTGGCGCGCCTCGAAGTCGGCCAGGTGGTTTCGGAACCGGGAAAGCAGGTCAAGCGGAATCATCTCGGCCTTGGCGTGGGGCGAGCCGCTCCGCGCGACGGCGACCTCGCTCCAGAAGAACCGCAGCCCCTGGCGCACGGGATGGGGCAGCGCCTCTTCGACGCGCGCCACCGCCGACGGGAAACGGGGAAAGGGCGCCGGCCCGGCGCCGGCCTTCACGGCGCTGGCGCCACGGCCCGCCGCCGCGCGCTCGATGCGGAACATCTCGCCGTGGCGCGCCTGGAACTGGCCATAGCACACGTCGCCGTCGGGAAAGAGCCGCGACGCCCGCGCCGGAAGGAGCGCCGCCCGTCCCGACGCGACCAGTCCCGCCAGGAAGGGCGTGTGCCGGGAGGTGAGCGCCGTCGCGCTCATGCCGGAGAAGTTCAAGACCACGACGAACGGGCCGGGGGGGGCGATAGGACTCATGGGACGCATGGGACGAATGGGACCGATGGGATAGGCTACACCCATACGACCCATGTGTCCCATACGACCTATCAGTCCCATTC
>JACQVU010000439.1 GCA_016209585.1 Planctomycetota bacterium | reverse complement strand
GGCGACCGCGGGAACGGCGACCAGCCTTGTTCGGGGGGAGACCTCTTGATCTCCGGCTCCGGGGGCCGCGTGCCGGCGGCGAGCGGGGAGTTGTTCGTGGCGGGGGCGGGCACGGCGATGCGTTTCCTCACCGCCGCGCTGGCGCTCGGTCGGGGGCCGTACCGCATCGACGGCGACGCCCGCCTGCGCCAGCGGCCCATCGCTCCGCTGGCCCTGGCGCTTCGCGCGCTGGGCGCGGGGGTGGAGTTCGCCGACGACGGCGAGCGCCCGCCGCTGGTCGTTCGCGGCCCGCTTCGGGGCGGGGCGGTCACGGTGACCGGCGCGGTAAGTTCGCAGTTTCTTTCGGCGTTGCTCCTGGCCGCCCCCTGCGCGCCGGGCGGCGCGGCCATTGAGATCGAGGGGCCGTTGGTCTCGCGGCCCTACGTGGACATGACGTTGGCGGTGATGGCCGCTTTCGGCGCCGGCGGGCGGTGGGAAACCGCCTCTCGCCTGGTCGTTCCGCCGGGGGGCGCGGGGTACACGGCCGCGGAGTATCACGTGGAGCCGGACGCCTCCAGCGCCTCATATTTCCTGGCCGCCGCCGCTGTGACGGGAGGGGAGGTGACGGTGGAGGGGATCGGCCGGGACTCCATCCAGGGCGACGCGCGCTTCGTGGACGTGCTGGAGGCGATGGGCGCGCGGGTGGATCAGAACGGGGTTGAGACCCGCGTGCATGGCCCGGCCGTCGGCGCGGCGTTGCGCGGGGTGGACGTGAACCTGGCGGCCATGCCCGACACCGCGCCCACGCTGGCCGCCATCGCGCCCTTCGCCGCTTCCCCCACGCGAGTCCGTGGGTGCGCGAGCCTGCGCCTCAAGGAGAGCGATCGGATCGCCGCCCTGGTCGCGGGGCTGGCGCGTCTTGGTGTCCAGGCCGAGGCGACGGAAGACGGCTTCATTGTCCATCCGGGCGCGCCCCACGCCGGGGAGATCGACCCCCGTGGCGACCACCGGCTGGCCATGGCCTTCGCGCTGGTCGGACTGCGGGTTCCCGGGGTGCGCGTGCGGGAGCCGGAGTGCGTCGGCAAGTCGTTCCCCGGCTTCTGGCCGCGGTGGGAGCGGGCAGTTCACGGTTGACCCTTTAAGAACCTATTTCAGTAGGTCATGCGGTCGGCGGGCGGCTGCGAGGGTCGGTAACTTTGTCGCGGTGAAACGCCGTATTGATCTCCGAAATACTACCGTTCCACCGCTCCTCGTTTCCGACCCTCTCGCTTGCCCACCGCCGACGCAGCACCTACTGAAATAGGTTCTAAGCGCCTATTGGCGAGTAACCGTGGCGCCATTTGCTGTCTGTTTGATTGACGGCGGGCGCGCGCGGCGCTAGATTCCGGCCTTCGTTCCGAACCACCGGTCGAACGCCGGTTCTCCGCGAACCGAAGGAGACTCCATGCCCGACGCCGCGAAACCGAAGAAGATCACACCGAAGAAAGCCGCCGCCCAGCGCGACATGTGGGTGGGGCTGCTGGAGGGCGAGCACGAGACGCTGGTGAACGTCGCCAAGGCCATGCCGGCGAGCGGCCTGGCCTACAAGCCGGAACCGAGGCTCATGGACTTCCGCGCCCTCGCCCTGCACATCGCCGGCGCCGGCGCCTTCTTCGCCGACCTCATCGAGCGCGGCCAGATGCCTGCGCCTTCCGAAGAGCAGGCGCACGTGAACAAGGCCGGCACGCCGGAAACTCCCGAATCTCTCGCCGGCGTGCTCCAGTCCATGCTGGCGGGGACGCTGGCCCGCTTCCGCGCCGCCACGCCGGAACAGTTGGCGAAGCGGGTGGACTTCTTCGGCACGGGCAAGCATCCCGGGGTGGAGTTCATCGCGTGGCATCTCTTCCACCTGATCCACCACCGGGGGCAACTGAGCACCTACCTGCGGGTCTCGGGCCACAAGGTGCCCTCGATCTACGGGCCGACGGCGGACGTGCCGTTCGAGGACCTGACGAAGAAGCCCTGACAGCCGATCCCGATCCCGGCCAGCCCAGCGGGCCGGAGGCGTAGCGCGGCCGAGCGAATCGACGGCGCCGGAGGCGGAACATGACGGTCAACCAGGTCGGGTCGGCCCCCGCCGCGGGGGCGGGGGCGGCGGCGGGGCGGGCGGCGATCCCCGAGGCGCGGTTGCCGCGTCACGTGGCGATCATCATGGACGGCAACGGGCGGTGGGCGAAGCGGCGTGGGGAGGCGCGAGTCAAAGGCCACGAGGCCGGGGTAGAGTCGGTGAGGGCGATCACCAGGGAGTGCGCCCGCCGCCACCGCGAGCGACTGACGTTGTACGCCTTCTCGGCCGAGAACTGGCGGCGGCCGAAGGAGGAGGTGGACTTTTTGATGGGCATGCTGGCGCGCTTCCTGGTAGAGGAGCGCGGGGAGATCATGGAGAACGGCGTGGTGCTCCGCGCCATCGGGCGGGAGGAGGGGCTGCCCGGCTTCGTGCGGCGGGAACTGGACCTCACGCGGGAGATGAGCCAGGGCAACGGAGGGATGGTGTTGTCACTGGCGCTCAACTACGGGGCGCGGGCGGAGATTGTCGACGCGGCGCGGTCCCTGGCGCGCCAGGCCCGGGCGGGGATGGTGGCGCCGGACGAGATCACGGAGGAGGTTTTCGCGGCGCACCTGTATGACGCGCCCCACGCCGACCCCGACCTGCTCATCCGAACCGGAGGCGAGCGGCGGCTGTCGAACTTTCTGTTGTGGCAGGTCTCCTACGCCGAGGTTTACGTGACCGAGACCGCCTGGCCCGAGTTCCGTGAGCCGCAGTTGTGGGAGGCTTTTGAGTGGTACGCGGGCCGGCGGCGCACCTTCGGCGGCGTGGCGGTCGAACCAGGGGAGAGGCGGGCGTGATCGCCCCGGCCGCGCCCGCGCCGCCTCCGACGCCCGTGATGACGCGGGTGGCCTTCGGCGTCGGCTTGGTGGCGCTGGTGGCGGCCATCCTGGCGCTGGACCACCACTACGGCTCGGCCAACGGGTTCACGGCCATCATCGCGTTCATCGTGCTCGTGGGCCTGCGCGAGTTCTTCGCCATGGCCCGGCGGTTGGGATACGAACCGGCGTCGCGCTGGACGACCTTCTGCGGCCTGGCGCTCATCGGCGAGTTCTGGATGCGAGCCTACGGCATCGACACCTACGAACTGGCCCAGTGGGCCAACGGACTCGGCCCGGGCGTCTTCAGTTTTCTCAAGGTCCTGTTCTCACCCCACGTGCAATGGTCGCTGGTGGTGTTGCTCTTCGCCGTCGGAGTTTTCTTTCTCACGGTCACGCAATTCCGCGACAAGGCGTTCGAGAACGTCGGGGTCTCCGTCTTCGGCATGTTCTACATTCCCTACCTCCTGAGCCTCTCGCTCCATCTGCGGTCGATGAAAGCGCCGCCGCGGTGGGAGCAGTTGCGGGCGACGGCGGGCGTGGCCGGCGCCCTCTCCTACGGCGAGTGGCTGGTGGTGATCACCATCGCCGTCGCCCGCGGGGGCGACATCTTCGCCTATTTCACGGGACGGGCCTGCGGGCGGAACAAATTGATTCCCCGCGTCAGCCCCGGCAAGACCATCGAGGGGGCGGTGGGGGGATTGTTCGGAAGCCTGTTGCTGGCGCTGGTGATCCGCGGCCTGGGCCTGCCGAACCTGTCGCTGGCGCAGGCCGCCATATTCGGCGTGGCCATCGGCGCGGCCGGCCAACTGGGCGACCTCATGGAATCGGTGCTCAAACGCAAGGCCGGGGTCAAGGATTCCGGGCGTCTCGTCCCCGGCTTCGGCGGGCTGCTCGACATCATTGACAACTTCATGGTGGCGGTTCCCGTGGCGCTCCTGCTGCTGCTGGTATGGGGCGCGGGGTAGGTTGCCAGCCGCGCGGCTCATGGCGCGCGGTCGTCACGGGGGTCGGCGCCCGGTTCGGCCTGGGGACGATCCGCGCCGGCTGGCGCGGCGCGCACGTCCGGCCCCTGATCGCCGGCCCCAAGGCCGGCGGGACCCGTGCCGGAGAGAAACGCCTGGAAACACCAAACCACGGCCCCGATGGCGACGCCGGCCGCGGCCCACAGCGCGACGCGGGGCGCGGCCGGCGGCTGCGCGGCCCCGCCACGATCGGCGATCAGAGGTTCAGTTTCAGGCAATCGAAGGCCCATTCCACTTTCAACTTGCCGCCATACCGGTCGCGGGCCAGCGCGAGGGCGGCGTCGCGCATGGTTTCGATGAACTTGTCGTCGTGTTTCGGCTCGTGGTGGGTGAGGTAGAGGTTCTCGACTCCGGCCGCCGCGCACAGCGCCATGCAGTGGTCGGGCGTGGAGTGGCCCCACCCGCGGCGACAGGGCGGCTTGCGGCCTTCGTACTCATCCACGGTGTACTGGGCGTCCATCACCACCAGATCGGCCCCGGCGATGAACGCCCGCACCCGCTCGTCGGCCTTGGGCTCCGGCTCATTGTCGGTGAGGAAGCAGAACGAGCGCCCGCTTTGCGCCTCCTCCAGCCGGTATCCGGTGGCGTCGTTGGGATGGTTGAGCAGCACCGAGCGCACGGTGAAGCCGCGATCCGGGCGATGGCCGTTCACCAGCCCGGTGGGGAAGAGCGCCACGTCATCGAAGGCGCGGGCCACGGCGGCCGCGCCCGGTTCGAACTCCTGGAATTCCATGGTGGCCGGCATCATCGCCCGTGTGACGGGGAAATTCGTGGCGTTCTGCTGCGAATTGATGACCTCCAGCACGGAGCGCGGCCCGCCGCTTCCCTTCCGCGTCGGCCCGTGCAACTTGAGGCGCGTCGTGGGGAAGAAGGCCGGGCTGAAGAAGGGGAAGCCCTGCACGTGGTCCCAGTGGTAATGCGTCAGGAACCACAACGCCGCCAGAGGCTGCTTGCCGAACCCCGTGGCCACCAGCAGCGCGTCGCCCATGGCGGCCGCGCCGGAGCCGGCGTCGAGCAGAACCCGCAGGCCATCGGCGGAGGTCACGCTCACGGCGGTGGTGTTGCCGCCGTACTTCGCCGTGGAGAAGCCGCGAGCCAGCACGCTGGGCGTGGGAATACTTCCGCGGGTTCCCCAGAACTCGATTTGCATGCGCTGGCGACGCGCTTGGCCGCCGCTGCCGGCCCGCCGGGATCCCCCAACGGGCTGAAGAGATCCTACTCTACGGGACGCGCCGCCGCCCTGTCAATTGTCAGTTGTCAGTTGTCAGTGGCCAAGTG